>NZ_JBEZWL010000062.1:0-42686 GCF_040648015.1 Streptomyces sp. NPDC029216
GGCGCGGCGGGGGCGGCCGGGCCGGTCGGCGGGGCGGGGGCGGGCGGCGGTAGTGGGGGCGGGGCGGGGTGTCCGGTGCCGCCGGTGGCGGCCGGTGGCTCCGGGGTGGCGGCCCCCGCTGAGGTGCCGGCCGGAGCGGGGGGTGCGGTGGTGCCCGTCCCGGTGCGGGCCGGAGGGGCGGGGGTGGTGAAGGGGTCCGGTGGGGTGGGGACCGCCGGGGGGTGGGACGGAGCGGGGTCGCCCGGGGGCTGGGTGGCGGGTGCTGACGTGGTGTCGGGCCCGGTGGCGTCCGCTGCCGTGCGGGTCGGGGTGGTGGGGCTCTGTGCGACGGGCTTCCGTGCGGCGGCGTCCGCCGGGGGGTCGCCCGGGGTGGGGGGCGCGGG
Organism: Streptomyces sp. NPDC029216; assembly: GCF_040648015.1. NCBI lineage: Bacteria > Bacillati > Actinomycetota > Actinomycetes > Kitasatosporales > Streptomycetaceae > Streptomyces > Streptomyces sp. NPDC029216. Next base: position 384 of record NZ_JBEZWL010000062.1, read on the forward strand.
GGTGTGCGGGGCGTCGGGGGTGGGGGAGTGGTGGGGGCGGGGCGGGGTGGAAGGGGGCTTCGGGGCGCGTTTCGCGGCCCGTCTGGGGCGGGTGTTCGGGCCGCCCGATCTGCCCGCGCCCGCGCGCGCGAGGCGGTCCAGGAGGTCCGCGTACGCCTCGCGCGTGCGGGCGCGCGGCTCCGTGCGGCCCCTCTCCCACGCGCGGACGGTGCCGGCGGTGACCCCCAGCTCCGTCGCGACCTGTTCGTGCGTCAGTTCGCCCGATTCGCGCAGCCGGCGGCGCTCCCCGGGGGGCGGCAGGCCCCGCTCCGAGCCGGAGGCCGTCTCCACGTCTGGTGTCATGTCACACTCCCCGCGACCCGGCAGCACTGGGCGATAAAGTACATAAACGTATATTGGGCGACACAACGGACAATCGCCTGTTACCCGCACATAGCGCGTGTCGTTGGCACCATGACGGGGTGACCCAAGTGATCGAACGCGGGGCCCCGTTGCCGGAGGCCCCGCAGGCCCGGGCGCCACGCCGTTCGCCGGCTGCCGCCGCCTGCGTGCTGGGCGGCGCCGTGGCCGCCGGACTGGGGCTCGGCTTCCTGGCCGTCCTCGTGATCGTGCTGTGGATCAGCTCCCCCTACCCCGACAGCGGGCCCGGCGGGGCGCTGCACCTTGCCGCCGGGCTGTGGCTGATGGCCCACGGGACCGAACTCGTCCGCTACGACACCCTCTCGGGGGTGCCCGCCCCCGTCGGCGTGACCCCGCTGCTGCTGGTGGCGCTGCCCGTGCTGCTGATCCGGCGGGCGGCCCGGCTGGGCAGCGCCTCCGGGGTCGGCGTCGGGGTCGGCGTGGGGGCGGAAGCGGAGGCGGAGGAGGTGCTGCCGGCGAGCGCGGTGTTCTCCGCCGTGCTCTGCGGATACCTGGGGGTGGGCGCGCTCGCCACGCTGTACGCGGCCGGCGGCCCGATGCCGGCGGACCCGATCAGCGCGGCCTGGCACCTGCCGCTGGTGGCGGTGTTCGCCGCGGCGGGCGGGGTGTGGGGGGCCAAAGGGCGGCCGGCGGGGTCGTTGCCGGGGTGGGTGCCGGGGGGCGTGCGGCGGGCCGTGGCCCGGCCGAGGTACGGGCTGGCGCTGCGCTCGGGCGTGGCGGGGGCGCTGGTCCTGCTGGGCGGCGGGACGGTGCTGGTCGGGGCGTCGCTCGTGTGGCACGCGGGGGAGGCGCAGTCCTCGTTCCTGACGCTGACCGGGGTGTGGTCGGGGCGGTTCGCGGTGCTGCTGCTGGCGGTGACGCTGGTTCCGAACGCGGTGGTGTGGGGGGCGGCGTACGGGCTGGGGCCCGGGTTCGCGGTGGGGACCGGGGCGACGGCGACGCCGCTCGGGTTCCAGGGGGCGGCGGCGCTGCCCCGGTTCCCGCTGCTGGCGGCGCTGCCGCCGGAGGGGGCGGGGACGCCGCTGACCTGGGCGGCGGCCGGGGTGCCGGTGGCGGCGGGGCTGGTGGTGGGGTGGTTCGCGGTGCGGCGGGCGCGGGAGGTCTCGTACGGGGAGACCGCGCTGACGGCGGTGCTGGGGGCGGTGGTGTGCGGGCTGGCGATGGCCGGGCTGGCGGCGGCGTCGGCGGGGGCGCTGGGGACGCGGGCGCTGGCGGACTTCGGGCCGGTGTGGTGGGAGGCCGGCGCGGCAGCGGCGGGGTGGGTGGCCGTACTGGCGGTGCCGGTGGCGCTGGGGGTGCACGGGGTCCGGAACCGGCCGGTGGGCTCCGCCGGGGGTGTGGCGGGCGGGGACGCGTGGCACGACGCCGGGGTGCGGGAGTTGAGGTGGGCGGTGTTGAGGGAGGCGGCGGTGCCGCTGGTCGCTCCCGCGGGTGGGGGGGCTTTGGCTCCGCCGGTGCCTTTGGGTGAGGGGGCGGTTGCGTTGGAGGTCGAGGGGGTGCCGGGGCCTCCGGCGGTTCCGGGTGCGTCCGGGGCTTCGGCGGGGCCGGTTGAGGTGGCGGCTACGCCGGAGGTGGAGGGCGAAGCCCTGGCCGGCGGCGCGGCGGAGGTTCCGGGAGATCAGGGTGCGGTGGAGGCGGGGGTGTTGGTGCCGGCGGTGGTGGGGGCGCGGGTGCTGGCGCGGCGGCGGCCGCCCGGCTGACCGGGGTCGGGGGTGCCGCTGCGCGGAGCCGTCTCCCCGCCCCGCCCTTCCACCGTTCCTCCCCCAGCTACCGCTGGGAGGTGCCCCCAGGGGCTCCGCCCCGGACCCCGCGCCTCAAACGCCGGCGGGGCTGAAAGGCCCGGGGCGTCGCCCCGGACCCCGTTCCGGGGGCTCCGCCCCCGTACCCCCGCGCCTCAAACGCCGGCGGGGCTGTCCATAGCCCGGGTCAGCGTTGGACCCTCAGGATGTTGCCCACCACGTTGTTCGGGAGGAGGTCGTTGCACTGGAGTTCCGCGGTCTGTGTCAGGGCGTCGTCGCGGCAGACGTAGAAGTCCTTGTACGCCAACTGCAGACCGTACGACGTGCCCGCCAGCATCAGGGCCAGCGTCGCCGAGACCAGGCCGCTCACCGCCGCCGCCCGCTGCGGCCGGGCCGCCGGGCCGAGGGCGGAGAGGCCGCCCGGCTGGGGCGGGGTGCCCTTCTCCGGGTCGGCCGGGGTCGCCGGGCGGCCGCGCAGTGCGCTGATCCCCCAGTACATCGCCAGCGCCCCCAGCAGCAGCCCCACCGACGGGATCCCGAAGATCCCGAAGAAGAACCCCCACATGCCCGCCAGCATCGCGTACCGCGCACGCCGCTGGACCGGGTCCATCGGGTCCCAGCGGGCCGGCCCCCCGGGCTCCGGCTCCCGGTCCGGGCCGGACGGAGCGCCGCCGCCGTCGTGCGGGCGCTGCGGCTGCCGGGGCTGCCACGGCTGGTCGGGCCGGCCCTCCGGGGGCGCCGCGAAGGGGTTGTCGTCGGTGGAGGGGTCGGGCTGACGGCGGTCCGGCATCGAGTGGCTTACTTCCCCTGTGTCATGGACGTCGTGGACCCGGTGTGCGCCGGGTTGTACGGCTTGTACGCCAGACGCTACCGCCCGCCCGTCCCCCCGTCCCTCGGGGGCGGTCCCGTGTGCCGGTATCGTTGCAGGCGGTCGGTGGCTTCGTATGGTTCCCCGTATATCGGTACCCCGAAGTTTCGTATGACCACACAAGACCAACGTCGCAAATCCTGTGAGAAAGGGCCTCCCATGGCCGCCTCCCGCCTGGTCGTGCTGGTTTCCGGCTCCGGCACCAACCTCCAGGCCCTGCTCGACGCCATCGACGCCCACCCCGGCGGAGCCGAGGGTTTCGGTGCCGAGGTCGTCGCCGTCGGGGCCGACCGCGAGAACATCGCCGGTCTGGAACGGGCCGAGAAGGCGGGGATCCCGACCTTCGTGTGCCCGGTGAAGGCCTACGGGAGCCGTGAGGAGTGGGACGCCGCCCTCACCGAGGCGACCGACGCGTACGCGCCGGACCTCGTCGTCTCCGCAGGATTCATGAAGATCGTCGGCAAGAGCTTCATCGACCGCTTCGGCGGCCGGTTCATCAACACCCACCCCGCCCTCCTCCCGGCATTCCCCGGCGCGCACGGCGTGCGGGACGCCCTCGCGTACGGGGCGAAGGTCACCGGCTGCACGGTCCACTTCGTGGACAGCGGCGTCGACACCGGTCCGATCATCGCCCAGGGTGTCGTGGAGATCGGGGACGGGGAGGACGAAGCCGCGCTCCATGAGCGCATCAAGGAAGTCGAGCGCCAGCTGCTCGTCGACGTCGTGGGGCGCCTGGCCCGGCACGGCTACCGCATTGAGGGACGAAAGGTAACAATCCAGTGACCGCCAACGAAACGACGACGGCTACGACTCAGCGGGCGATCCGCCGCGCACTCGTCAGTGTTTACGACAAGACGGGACTGGAAGACCTGGCCCGCGGCCTGCACGAGGCGGGCGTCGCGCTCGTCTCGACCGGCTCCACCGCGTCGAAGATCGCCGCGGCCGGCGTGCCCGTCACCAAGGTCGAGGAGCTGACCGGCTTCCCCGAGTGCCTCGACGGCCGGGTCAAGACCCTCCACCCGCGCGTGCACGCCGGCATCCTCGCCGACCTGCGCCTGGAGGACCACCAGCGCCAGCTCGCCGAGCTGGGCGTCGAGCCCTTCGACCTGGTGATCGTCAACCTCTACCCCTTCCGGGAGACCGTCGCCTCCGGCGCCACCCCGGACGAGTGCGTCGAGCAGATCGACATCGGCGGCCCCTCGATGGTCCGCGCCGCCGCCAAGAACCACCCCTCGGTCGCGGTCGTCACCAGCCCCGCCCGCTACGCGGACGTCCTGGCCGCCGCCCAGGGCGGCGGTTTCGACCTCGCCGCGCGCAAGCGGCTCGCCGCCGAGGCCTTCCAGCACACCGCCGCCTACGACGTGGCCGTGGCCTCCTGGTTCGCCGACGACTACGCCGCCGCGGACGACTCCGGCTTCCCCGACTTCCTGGGTGCCACGTACGGGCGGAAGAACGTGCTGCGCTACGGCGAGAACCCGCACCAGGGCGCCGCGCTCTACGTCGACGGCACCGGCGGCCTGGCCGAGGCGGAGCAGCTGCACGGCAAGGAGATGTCGTACAACAACTACACGGACACCGACGCCGCGCGCCGGGCCGCGTACGATCACGCCGACCCCTGCGTCGCGATCATCAAGCACGCCAACCCGTGCGGCATCGCGACCGGTGCCGACGTCGCCGAGGCGCACCGCAAGGCGCACGCCTGTGACCCGCTCTCCGCGTTCGGCGGCGTCATCGCCGTCAACCGCCCGGTGACGGTGGAGCTGGCCGAGCAGGTCGCCGAGATCTTCACCGAGGTCATCGTGGCTCCGGCGTACGAGGACGGTGCCGTCGAGGTGCTGGCCCGGAAGAAGAACATCCGCGTGCTGCGGGCCGAGGGCGCCCCGTCCAACCCGGTCGAGGTCAAGCCGATCGACGGCGGTGCGCTGCTCCAGGTCACCGACCGGCTCCAGGCCGAGGGCGACGACCCGGCGAACTGGACCCTGGCCACCGGCGACGCGCTGTCCGCCGAGGAGCTCGCCGAGCTCGCCTTCGCGTGGAAGGCCTGCCGCGCCGTCAAGTCCAACGCGATCCTGCTGGCCAAGGACGGCGCCTCGGTCGGCGTCGGCATGGGCCAGGTCAACCGCGTCGACTCGGCGAAGCTGGCGGTCGAGCGGGCGGGCGCCGAGCGCGCGCAGGGCTCGTACGCGGCCTCGGACGCCTTCTTCCCGTTCCCGGACGGGCTGGAGATCCTGACCGCCGCCGGTGTGAAGGCCGTGGTCCAGCCGGGTGGTTCGGTCCGTGACGAGCAGGTCGTCGAGGCGGCGAAGAAGGCCGGCGTGACGATGTACTTCACGGGTACCCGCCACTTCTTCCACTGAGCGACCCGGCAGACGGCGAAGGCCGCGTCCCGCAGTGCGGGACGCGGCCTTCGCCGTGAGCGGTGTCTGCCGGCTGCTGCTTACTTCTTGACGACGATCGTGCCCGCGGCACGGTCGTGCCAGCCCTGGAGCTTGCCCGAGTTGTCGAAGAAGGGGGACAGGTAGACCAGGAGCTGGCCGATGCCGCAGAGGAAGGAGCCGACCATCGGGATGATCCAGCGGATGAAGCCGCCGCCGATGCCGGGGTTCTGACCCGTGTTCTCCTTGACGACCTTCAGGCCGAGGGCCATCTTGCCGACGGTGGCGCCCGCGAACGCGATCATCAGCCATTCGTAGAGCAGGGTGGCCAGGCCGAGGATGAGCAGACCGCCGAAGAAGGCCGCGAAGATGCCGCCCGCGGCCTCTCCGGCCTGGGCCGACGCCTGGTTGAGGCAGGTGCTGTACTCCGGGGACATCGGGTCGATGCCCGTGCAGTCCTTGATGTCGCTGGCCGCGCTGAAGGCGCCCGCGAACACCACGGAGCTCAGGATGAAGTACAGGACACCGATGATCAGACCGTCGATCACACGGGCGCCGAAGCGGCGGCCCATCGTGGCGACCTGGACGGTGCCCAGGCCCGCGACGTTGATGTAGCCGTTGTTGGCCTGGAGCGTGCCCGGCGCCTGGGGAGGGACCCCGTACGGCTGCTGGCCCTGCTGCGGGTAGCCGTATCCGGCCTGCGGCGGGACGCCCTGCGGGGCCTGCTGCGGGTAGCCGTAGCCGGGCTGGCCCTGCGGCGGCTGCTGAGGCTGCTGCCCGTACGGGTTGTTCGGGTCGCCGAAGCTCATCTGGGTGTTTCCTCCGTGAAGTGCGGGGACGCACGGCACGCTGGAGGACACTTGCTTCTGCGGTACGCCCCCCGGCACTGCCCGCGGCACTCTTTCCGATCTCTTGCTGTCCGTCATCGTGGTGGGCTCGCACCGGGCTTGTCCAGTTGGTTGCAGAGCCGGGCCAGACTTGTTGTGCAAGTGCAATCAAGAGCACGTTCCGGCCTCCGCCCGACTGGAAGCCGGGCCGCCCCATCCGGAAGGATGCCTCCCATGAGCGCCCAGATTCTCGATGGCAAGGCCACCGCGGCCGCGATCAAATCCGAACTGACCGCCCGCGTGGCGGCCCTGAAGGAGCGGGGCATCACCCCCGGCCTCGGCACCCTGCTCGTCGGCGACGACCCGGGCAGCCGCTGGTACGTCAACGGCAAGCACAAGGACTGCGCGGAGGTCGGCATCACCTCCATCCGCCGCGAACTGCCCGCCACGGCCTCCCAGGAGGAGATCGAGGCGGTCGTGCGCGAGCTGAACGACGACCCGGCCTGCACGGGCTACATCGTCCAACTGCCGCTCCCCAAGGGCATCGACACCAACCGCGTCCTGGAGCTGATGGACCCGGCCAAGGACGCCGACGGCCTGCACCCGACGTCGCTGGGCCGGCTGGTGCTGGGCGTGCAGGGGCCGCTGCCCTGCACCCCGTACGGGATCGTCGAGCTGCTGCGCCACCACGGCGTCGAGATCAACGGCGCGCACGTGGTCGTCCTGGGCCGCGGCATCACCGTGGGCCGCTCCATCGGGCTGCTCCTCACACGCAAGTCCGAGAACGCCACCGTGACGCTGTGCCACACCGGTACGCGCGACCTCGCGGGGCTGCTGCGCCAGGCGGACATCGTCGTGGCGGCGGCGGGCGTTCCGCACCTGGTGAAGCCGGAGGACGTCAAGCCGGGCGCGGCCGTCCTCGACGTCGGCGTCAGCCGCGACGAGAGCGGCAAGATCGTCGGTGACGTCCACCCGGGCGTCGCCGAGGTGGCGGGCTGGATCTCCCCGAACCCGGGCGGCGTCGGGCCGATGACCCGGGCGCAGCTGCTGGTGAACGTGGTCGAGGCGGCGGAGCGGGCCGGCAGTGCGGGCTGAGCACGACACGAGCGGTACGGGCGAGACCAACGGGACCGGCGGGGCCAACGCGACCGGCGAGGGCGCCGAGCGGCCGGCCGCGAAGTCCCGGCGGTTCCCCGCCGTCACCCAGGACACCGCCCGCCCCGAGGGGGCCGGCCGGGCGATCCCCGGGGCCGTGTCCACGCCCGCCCGCCAGTGGCCGATGCTCAGCGTCCTCGCGGCCACCGCCGCCGGGCTGCTGTCCACGGCGATGGGGCACCCGCGGGTCGGCTGCCTCGTCATCGGCGTCGCCCTGATCGGGGCCGCGGTGCTGCGGCGCGTACTGCCTTCGGTGGGCATGCTCGCGGTGCGCTCCCGCTTCACGGACATGGTCACGTACGGGGTGCTGGGCGTGGCGATCACGCTGCTGGCGCTGGTCATGGAGCCGAAACCGTTGCTGCACGTCCCGTTCATGGAGACCGCGGTCCGCTTCACGGTCCGCTGACCGCGGGGCCGCCGCACCGCCGGAACACCCGTGCGGTGCGGCGCGCCCGGGCCCTCGAAGGGCCGTGGAAAGGGCGGCCTTTCCGGCTGGAGTACAGGTCGCGCGTGCGTTCGGACCTTGGAACCCGGGGGTCGTGTGCCGTGGACCACAGGCGCCGGGGGGTTCGGGACCCCCCGGGTCGGATAGCCTGACCGCGGATGTCTCTTCACGTCAAGATTCGCAGGACAGGGAAGCGGCGTCCTTCCCAGCAATGGGGACCCAGCACATGGGGCGGGGACGCCCCACCGCCAGCTGTCTAACGGAGAAGGCCATGACCCGCACTCCCGTGAATGTCACCGTCACCGGCGCCGCCGGCCAGATCGGCTACGCGCTGCTCTTCCGCATCGCGTCCGGCCACCTGCTCGGCGCGGACGTGCCGGTCAAGCTCCGCCTCCTGGAGATCCCGCAGGGCATGAAGGCCGCCGAGGGCACCGCCATGGAGCTCGACGACTGCGCGTTCCCGCTGCTCAAGGGCATCGACATCTTCGACGACCCGAACCAGGGCTTCGAGGGTGCCAACGTCGCCCTCCTCGTGGGCGCCCGCCCGCGCACCAAGGGCATGGAGCGCGGTGACCTGCTCTCCGCCAACGGCGGCATCTTCAAGCCGCAGGGCGCCGCGATCAACGCGCACGCCGCGGACGACATCAAGGTCCTGGTCGTGGGCAACCCGGCCAACACCAACGCGCTCATCGCGCAGGCCGCCGCTCCGGACGTACCGGCCGAGCGCTTCACCGCGATGACCCGCCTGGACCACAACCGCGCCCTCTCGCAGCTCGCGCAGAAGACCGGTGCCGACCTCACCGACATCAAGCGCCTCACCATCTGGGGCAACCACTCGGCGACCCAGTACCCGGACATCTTCCACGCGGAGATCGCCGGCAAGAACGCCGCCGAGGTCGTCAACGACGAGGTGTGGCTCGCCGAGCAGTTCATCCCGACCGTCGCCAAGCGCGGCGCCGCGATCATCGAGGCCCGTGGCGCGTCCTCGGCCGCCTCGGCCGCCAACGCCGCCATCGACCACGTCCACACCTGGGTCAACGGCACCGCCGCCGGCGACTGGACCTCCATGGGCATCCCCTCGGACGGCTCCTACGGCGTCCCGGAGGGCCTGATCTCCTCCTTCCCCGTCACCTGCAAGGACGGCAAGTACGAGATCGTCCAGGGCCTGGACATCAACGAGTTCTCCCGTGCGCGCATCGACGCGTCCGTGGCGGAGCTCGTCGAGGAGCGCGACGCGGTCCGCGGTCTCGGCCTGATCTGATCCACCCGCACTGACCAGGGGGTTCACCCGAACGCCTGATCAGTACGAACGCCCCTGCGCCCCGGCCAAACCAGGCCGGGGCGCTTTGGCGTGATTTCGCCTATCGGTTCCTGTAGGTGGAAAATAAGGTCGCCCGGTGACCGACCACCTGATTCCCCCTCAGCCCGGCGGCGACCACACGGCGGACCCGCGCGACGGCCGTCCACCGGTCCACCCCTCCATAAGCGAGGCCGGCCGCCTGCTGTGCGCGGGAACCTATCTCGACGGCGGCTACCGCGACCGGGTGATCGACGAGCTGTACGTCCACGAGGAGCGGATCGCCGCCCCCTCGTACGGGTTCGACGCCACCCGCGTCCTGGCCCACGCGCTCCGCGCCCGGCGCGTCGAGCTCGCCTGGGCCGCCGGGATCATCGGCGCCTGGTTCGTGGGGTCCCTGCTGACCAGCGGGGCGCTCACCCTGCTGCTCGTGCCCTTCCTGCTCCTGAGCTTCGCCAACTGGCTCCGGCGCCGGAGCAACCCCTTCCTGCGCTTCCTGGCGGTCCTGCTCAGGATCTACGTCTGGGTGATGCTGGCCCTCGGCATCCTCGGGCTCTGGCTGGCCGGCTCGATGGCCGGGGGCCCGGGCGGCGTCTTCGGCGATCTGCTGCCCACCGGCGACTCCGGCGGCTACAGCGGGTACGACGGCTACAGCGGTTCGAGCGGCAGCGGCTCGGGCGATGCCTCGTCCCTCTACCTGTGGCTGACCCCCCTCGTCTTCGCGGCCATCGTCACCCTCGTCGCGCTCCAGCGCGGCCACGGCGCCCGGATCGTCTCCCGGGAACTCAGCCCGAACCGGTACGCCGACCCGTCCGCCGACCCCGTCACGGAGAGCCCCCGCTTCGCCCGCGTCCGGGAGCGGATCCGCGGCGAGCAGCACTCGGCGCTGATCATGTACGACATCAACGGCCCGTTCACCGGGGCGGGGGACGCGTACCGCCCCTGGCAGCTGTCCGTCGAACTGCGCCCCCGCGAGGACCTCGGCCTCGACCGCAAGCCGCAGCCGGTCTCCAACGCCGACATCGTGCGGCGCATCGTGCCGCTGCTCCAGGCCCTGCGCGTCCCGTCCCCGCACGGCTCGCCGCAGGCGCAGGCCGACGTACTGGACCGGCTGCGCGAGCTGGTCGTGGACGAGTGCGTGTTCATCCCGGCCGCGGGACTGCCGCACCGGGACCGGGCCGGGGCGGTCCGGGACCGGTTCGCCGCGCACCGCCTCGGCTCCATCGAGGAGGGCGGGGAGCGGCGCAGGCACTTCCTGCGCATCCGGGTCGGCGGCTGGGACGAGAACCTCGTCGTCACCGTGTTCGTACGGGTCCACACCCAGGGCGGCATGCTGATGCTGGAGGTGGCCCCGCACGTGCTGCTTCCCGTGCGCACCGCCTTCCAGAACGCCGACGCGGAAGCCCAGCGCTTCCTGAACAACACCTGGTTCGGCAAGGCCGTCGCCGCGCTCGCCGCCACCCCCGGCTCGTTCGCCGGAGCCGTCGCCACGCTGGGCCGCGGAGTGGCCAGCTGGTGGCGGATCGTCACGGGCGGCCACGGCGGCGCCCGGCCCGCGGGACCGACGCTGTCGGTGCGGGAGATCGCCGCGATGGGCGACGGCTCCCTCTTCCACCTCATGGACCTCGACCGGTACCTGAAAACCATTCAGGACCGGGTGGTCGGAGGGGTTACCGTCGCCCTGCACGAAGCGGGCTGGCACACCGAGGAATTCGCACAGCGCGCGATCCACGTGGCCGAGGGCGGCACCTTCATCCAGGCGGTGAGCAACAGCGCGTTCAGCGTCGGGGGCACCGGACACCACAACACCGCCGGGGGCGGTACGAGCGGCAAGGGGAACAGCGGTGGCAAGTAGCGGCGAGGAACGCCCGGTCCACATCGGCAACGTCAGCCACACCGCCTTCAGCATCGGCGGCAGCAACAACACCAACACCGTCCACAACGGTGCTGCGGAGGACCGGCCGCCCAGCGCCGAGGACCTGCTGCGGGCCGTACGCGAACTGCGCGTCGAGCTCGTGCAGATGCCCCGCAGCAGCGGGCGCGGGGACCTCGACGCGGAACTGGAGGACGCGGCCGCCGAGCTGGAACAGGACGGGGAGATCCGGCCGGGGATGGCCGCACGGCTGCGCCGGGCGCTGGAGCGGTGGGCTCCGCTGGTGGAGACGGTGAGCGCGGCCACGGCGCTGGGCGGGCTGCTCGCCTCGCTGGGAGGCTGACCGGTGTCCTCGCCCGACGACACCTGGTGGAACCCGCGCACGCAGCGCTGGGAACCGGGCCCGGAACCGGCCCGCCCGGGCGAACCGGAACACCCGGCCGGCCCGGGCCACCCCGGCCGGCCGGGGCACCCGCAGGACGCCGCGTGGCCGCGGCAGCCCGAGCCGTCCGCGGAGCAGCGCCGGCCTGAGGAGGCGTCGCGGCCCGCGCAGGAGCCGGGCCGGTCCGCGCAGCCCACCGCCTCCGAGGCGCCCACGCAGGCCGCGGGGCCCGGGCAGCCGGCGCAGCCCGCCTGGTACGAGCAGCCGGCCGGGTACGGGTGGGCCTCGCAGCCCGCCGCCCCGGACGAGGGGCTGCCGCCGCTGCCGCCCCCGCCCCGGTATGACGGCTGGGCCCCGCAGCCGGTCCCGCCGCCCCTTCCGCCGCAGCCCCCGCACGGGCCGGGCGGGCGGGCGCAGCAGTGGCGGACCCCGCTGCTGGTCGGGCTCGCCGCGGCGGTCGTCGGCGGAGCCTCCGTCGCGGCCTGGATGCTGCTCGGCGGCAAGGACCAGCCCGCCGCGGACGCCCGTCCGCCGGCCCGGTCGGGCCCGTCGGTGCCGGGATCCTCCGAGCCCTTCACGAGTCCTCCGGCGAACCCCGCCCCGAGCCGGTCCCCGAGCGGCTCACCGAGCCCTTCGGCGAGCCCCGGCTACACGGTGGTGCGCAACGAGGCGGGCTTCTCCGTCGCCGTCCCCTCCGGCTGGGGAACCAGCCACGACGAACAGGGCAACGGGGCCTTCTACCGTCCGCCCGGCGGGGACCGCAGCGCCCTGATCCAGATCTTCCGGATCACGGAGCCCGCCTCCACCGGCTCCTGCGAGCTGCTGCGCATGTCCTCCGACCGGCTGAACTCCGGGACCCCCGCCTACCGGCAGGTGTCCATCGACCCGGTCGCCGGCTCCGCCTGCGAGCTGGTGTACGAGTACGACAGCGCGGAGTCCCACGGCCGCCGCCGGGGCATGGAGCGGATCGTCACCACCCCGGACGGCAACCGGTGGGCCCTGCTGGCGGCCGGCCCGGCCACCGACGGTCTGACGACGCGCGCGAACCTGACGGCGGCGGTGGAATCCTTCCGGCCGGAGTGAGCGGCCGGAAGGCCGCAGGTCAGCGCTTGAGCGACCCCGGGGTGTAGTGCCCCGGGGACAGCCGGGTGGTGACGGCGATCCGGTTCCACACGTTGATCATGGCGATGGCCGTGATCAGCTGCGCCAGCTCGGCCTCCTCGAAGTGCTTGGCGGCCTTCTCGTACACCTCGTCCGGGACGAAGCCGTCCGTCAGCACGGTGACGGCCTCGGTCAGCTCGATCGCCGCCAGCTCCTTCTCCGTGTAGAAGTGCTTCGACTCCTCCCAGGCGCTGAGCTGGATGATCCGCTCGACGCTCTCGCCCGCCGCGAGGGCGTCCTTGGTGTGCATGTCCAGGCAGAACGCGCAGTGGTTGATCTGCGAGGCGCGGATCTTGACCAGCTCGACGAGGGCCGGGTCCAGGCCCTTCTTCGAGGCGAGCTCCAGCGCGATGGCGGCCTTGTACGCCTCCGGGGCGAGCTTGAACAGCTCCATGCGGGGGGTGTGCTCGGCGGCCAGTTCCGTGGTCTTCGTGTCGTTGCTCATGGGTCCACCGTACGGAGCGGGCGGCCCGCCTATATGGTCCATATCCATGACGGATCCGTGGGCCACTTACGGCGCCGACCTGCACCTGGACCTCTCCTCGGTGGCTGCCGGCGAGCGCGGCCTGCGGGCCGCGCTCACCGAGTCGCTGCGCGAGGCGGCCCGCAGCGGGCGGCTGGCGCCCGGCACCCGGCTGCCCTCCTCCCGGACCTTCGCTGCCGACCTCGGCATCGCCCGCAACACCGTCGCGGAGGCCTACGCCGAACTCGTCGCCGAAGGCTGGCTGACGGCCCGCCAGGGCTCCGGCACCCGCGTCGCCGAACGGGCCCGGCCGCGCCGCGCCCCGGCCCCGCCCCGGGTCCGCCGGCCCGCGCGCCGCGGTCCCGCGTACAGCCTGGTGCCCGGCTCCCCCGACGTGGGCGGCTTCCCGCGCGCCGCCTGGCTGGCGGCGGCCCGGCGGGCCCTGACCGACGCCCCGAACGAGGCCTTCGGCTACGGCACCGACACCCGCGGCCGGATCGAGCTGCGCGAGGCGCTCGCCGGCTACCTGGCGCGGGCCCGCGGGGTCTACGCGGACCCGGACCGCATCGTGCTGTGCGCCGGCTTCGTGCACGCCGCGCGGCTGCTCGGGCAGGTGCTGCGGGGGCGCCGGGTGCGGGAGATGGCCGTGGAGGGCTACAGCCTCGACCTGCACCGGGACCTGTTCACCGGCGCCGGGCTGCGCACCCGCCCGCTGTGGGTGGACGACTCCGGGGCCCGCACCCCGGACCTGGCGGGCCTCGGCCCCCGGGTGGGCGCCGTGCTGCTGACCCCGGCGCACCAGTTCCCCACCGGCGCGGCCCTCCCCGCCGAGCGGCGGGCGGCAGCGGTGGACTGGGCGCGGACCACGGGCGGGCTGATCCTGGAGGACGACTACGACGGGGAGTTCCGCTACGACCGCCAGCCCGTCGGCGCGCTCCAGGGCCTGGACCCCGACCGGGTGGTCTACCTGGGCACCGCGAGCAAGTCCCTGGCCCCGGGGCTGCGGATGGGCTGGATGGTGGTCCCGCCGGACCTGCTGGACGAGGTGATGGCGGCGAAGGGTCCGGCCGAGTGGACGTCGAGCGCCCTGGACCAGCTGACGTTGGCGGAGTTCATCACCTCCGGGGCGTACGACCGGCACGTACGGGCGATGCGGCTGCGGTACCGGCGCCGGCGCGACGAGCTGGTGGCCGCGCTGGGCGGACGGGTCCCCGTCTCCGGGATCGCGGCGGGGCTGCACGCGGTGCTGGACCTTCCGCTCGGCACGGAGCGGTCGATCGTCCAGGCCGCGGCCTGGCAGGGCCTGGCGGTGGAGGGGCTGCAGCGGTACCGGCACCCGGAGACGGAGATGCCGGCGCGCGAGGCGCTGGTGGTCGGCTACGGAACCCCGGTCGACAGCGCGTGGACCCCGACCCTGCAGGCCCTCACGGCCGCGCTCCCGTAACCGGCCGCCGCCGCCGCTGGACGACCTCGGCCCAGACGGTCTTCCCGACCACCCGGCCGGTGACGCCCCAGGCGTCGGAGAGCTCGTCCACGATGCGCAGTCCGTAGCCGTGGCCGTCCCCGGCGGGCCGGAGGCCGGGCTGCCGGCCCGCGTGCGCGTCGGACACCTCCACCCGCAGCACCCCGTCCAGCCGTTTGAGCCCGAGCTCGAAGTCCCGCCTCGGCACGGCGCCGTGGGTCACGGCGTTGGCCGCCAGCTCCGCCACCACCTGCGCCACCCGGTCGGACTCGTCCCCGCCGAGCGGGAAGTCCCACCGGCAGAGCTCCAGCACCGCCAGGTGCCGGGCGAGGCGTGCGCCTCGTCGGGTGCTGCTGAACCGCTGGCGCCATTCGTTTCGGTCGTCGGACATGCCGCCGCTCCTCTCCGTAGTCGTGCAACTACTGGGCAGGTTCAGCGTGGCCGTTCGCAGGGAAGCAATCAACGTGTCAGGGGAGGACAGGAAGTTGGTGGGAGCCCTGTGAACATCAAGGAACTGAACCCGGAGAGTTCGCCGCAGGCCGCCTTCGGCGCGCGCTTGCGCACCTTGCGGGCGACGCGCGGCTGGCGGCAGGACGAGCTGGGCGAGCGCATGGGGTATTCGAGCACCCACGTCTCGGGTGTGGAAACTGGTCGCAAAGTGCCGACTTTGCCGTTCGCGCGTAGTGCCGACAGGGCGCTGGGGACCGGGGACGTGTTCGAGCGCGAGTGGCGGGAGATGCGGCAAGGCAGCCTGTTGGAGGGCTTCCCGGAATTCGTGGTGCACGAGGGGCGGGCGGCGGAGATCCGGCTGTACGAGGTCGGGGTGGTCCCGGGTCTGTTGCAGACGCGGGAGTACGCGACCGTGCTCGCCGAATCGGCCGTCAGGCGTGGGGCGATCACGCCGGAACAGGCCGCCGAGCGGATCGCGCTGGTGGCGGACCGTCAGTCCTCCCTCGTGCGCCGCCTGGCGCCCCTGATCTTCGTGGTGCTCGACGAGAGCTGCCTGCGCAGGCCCATCGGCGGTCCCGCCGTTATGGACGCGCAGTTGGCGCACCTGACCGAGTTCGCGGAGCTGCCGAACACCGTGCTCCAGGTCGCACCGTTCGACATGGCTGAGCGGCGGCCGTTCGACCTCCCGGTGACCGTACTCACCCAGCCCGATCGCACGCTCATGTCGTATGCCGAGTCCGCGCAGCGGGGCTACCTTGAAAGGGAGAGCACTGCGGTCTTGCCGATTTTGACGGCCTATCATCAGCTCCAGGCAGAGGCGCTGTCCCAGGCGGCTTCCGTGGCCATGATCAGCACGTTGCGAAAGGGCACCCCGTGACGACCTCGACCGAATCTCCCCGCTGGTTCACGTCCTCGTACAGCAACAACGGCGGCCAGTGCGTTGAAGTCGCCACCAACCTGCCCGGTGTCGTCCCGGTCCGGGACTCCAAGACCCCCACCGGCCCGGTGCTGAACTTCCGGGCGGCGGCGTTCGCGGCGTTCGTCGCGGGTATCAAGGCCCCATGACGAACCCCGCCGACGCAGCCCGCTGGTTCACGTCCTCGTACAGCGACCACGGCGGCCAGTGCGTCGAAGTCGCGACCAACCTCCCCGGCATCGTCCCCGTCCGGGACTCCAAGGCGGGCGACGGCGGCCCGGTACTGACCTTCGGGTCGGACGCCTTCGCCGCCTTCCTCGGAGCCGTCAGGACTCCCTAGGCTCCCCGAAGCGCGACAGCGCCAACGCTCCGGCCACCGCCACCGCGAAGCCCGTCACGGCCAGCCAGGCCAGGCCTTCGCGGGGGCGGTCGCCGAGCCAGGCCACGCCCGCCAGCGCCGGCCCGACCGTCTCGCCGAGCACGAGCCCGGCCGTCGCCGCCGTCACCGAGCCGCGCTCCAACGCCGAGGTCAGCAGCAGGAAGGCCGCCGCCCCGCCCAGCAGCAGTGCGTACAGCGCCGGGTTGCGCAGCTCCCGCAGGGAGAGGCTGTCGATGAGCCGGACGGCCACCTCCACCACCCCGAACCCCGTCCCGGCGGCCAGGCCGAGCACCAGCGCGCGCGAGCCGTCCGGCAGGCGTCCCGCCACCGCCCCCACCAGCAGCACCAGCGCCGCGACCCCCAGCAGCCCCAGCTTCAGCGCGAGCGTGCCGACCCCGGCCCCCTCCTCACCGGAGGCCAGCCCCAGCATCAGCAGCCCCGCGCACACCACCCCGACGGCGCCCCATTCCAGCCGCGACAGCCGCACCCCCAGCAGCCGGGCCGCGACCACCGCCGTCACCGCCAGGCTCGCCGCCAGGGCGGCCCCCACCGCGTAGATAGGGATGTTCCGCAGGGCGACGATCTGGAGCACGAAGCCGACCGCGTCCAGCCCCAGTCCCGCCAGGTACCGCCACTGCCGCACCGCCCGCAGGAACAGCGCGGCGTCCACCCCCGAGCCCGCCGCCCCCGGCCGGGTCGCCGCCCGCGCGGCCACCGCCTGGAGGACCGAGGCCGTCCCGAAACACACCGCCGCGCCCAGCGCACAAACCATTCCGATCAGCACGAAACCGACTCTAGGGCCAGCGCCGTGACAAGGGTGTGACGGTGGCCGGATTCCCTCCCCCGACGCGCCCGCTCTAGTCTGTCGGGAACCCACGCCACCCAGGGGGAGCGGAACACACGATGGACACCAGCGACACCACCCGACGACGCATGCGCTCCGGCGCGGTCGCCCTCGGCGGCATGGGCCTGCTCGCCGCCACCCTCGTGGCCTGCGGCAGCAGCGACGAGCCCGACAAGCGCTGCGCGTCCCGTTCCACGCTGGAGCACCTCAACTCGAAGGAGTGCAAGAGCGGCGGCCGCGGCTCGTACTACTACGGCGGCACCGTCAGCAACGGCAAGGTGACCGGCGGCAGCTTCGACAAGTCGGCCGTCACCCGCGGCGGCATCGGCGGCAGCCACTCCAGCTCCTCCGGCGGCTGAGCCCGTATGCAGCGCCACACCATCGAACCCCGCCCCGACTGGCAGAAGACCGTCGAGGAACAGGGCCTGATCTACCCCCTCACCCGCTACCCCGACGGCTCCCTGCGCCCCTACTGGGACGAGAGCGCGTACTACTCCTTCTCCCTCCCCGAGGTCGAGGCCCTGGAGAACGTCGTCGAGGAACTGCACGCCATGTGCCTGGCCGCGGCCGCCCACATCGTCGAGCACGACCGCTTCGCCGACCTCGGCATCACCGACCCGGAGGTCGCCGCGCTCATCGCCGAATCTTGGCGCCGGCGCGCCGAACAGCCCTCCCTCTACGGCCGCTTCGACCTGTGCTACGACGGCTCCGGCAGCCCCGCCAAGCTGCTGGAGTACAACGCCGACACCCCCACCTCCCTGGTGGAGGCGGCGAGCCCGCAGTGGTTCTGGATGGAGGAGCGCTTCCCGGGCGCCGACCAGTGGAACTCCCTCCACGAGCGGCTCGTCGACGCCTGGCGCCGGCAGGCCGAGCTGCTGCCGCCCGGCCCGGTGCACTTCGCGCACTCCGAGACCGACGAGCTCGGCGAGGACCTGATGACGGTCGCCTACCTCCAGGAGACCGCCGAGCAGGCCGGGCTGGAGACCCACGCCCTGTCCGTGGAGACCATCGGCTGGGACAGCCTCTCGAACCGGTTCGTGGACGAGAAGCTCCGTTTCATCCGCGGCTGCTTCAAGCTCTACCCGTGGGAGTGGCTGGTCGACGACGAGTTCGGCCCGCACGTCCTCGGCACCTACGACCACGGCGGCGGCTCCGGCACCACCGCCTGGATCGAGCCGTTGTGGAAGATGCTGCTGGCCAACAAGGCGCTGCTGGCGATCCTCTGGGAACTCTTCCCGGAGCACCCGAACCTGCTGCCCGCCTACCTCGACGGGCCCCGCGAGCTGGCCGAGTCCGGCGGCTACGCCGCCAAGCCCCTGCTGGGCCGCGAGGGCGCCGGGGTCACCCTGCACGAGCCGGGCGGCGAGCCGTTCACACCGGCCGAGGGGGAGACGTACGTCTTCCAGGCGC
Source organism: Streptomyces sp. NPDC029216 (assembly GCF_040648015.1). Taxonomy (NCBI): domain Bacteria; kingdom Bacillati; phylum Actinomycetota; class Actinomycetes; order Kitasatosporales; family Streptomycetaceae; genus Streptomyces; species Streptomyces sp. NPDC029216. Next base: position 18,850 of record NZ_JBEZWL010000062.1, read on the forward strand.
TGTCCCCGCTGCCCGACTTCGACGGCAACCGCGTGGTCCTCGGCGCCTGGGTGGTCGAGGAGGAGGCGGCCGGTCTCGGCATCCGCGAATCGGCGGGCCCGGTCACCGACGAGTACGCCCGCTTCCTGCCGCACGTCATCCTGTAGGGGCGCCGGACCGGGCGCCCCCACAGGGCGGTGGATCAGGCGGCGGATCAGCCGGCGAGGACCTCCCGCAGCTGCTCCAGGCCCCAGTCCAGGTCCTCCTTGCTGATCACCAGCGGCGGTGCGATGCGGATCGTCGCCCCGTGCGTGTCCTTCACCAGGACCCCGCGCTCCATCAGCTTCTCGGACACCTCCCGGCCGGTGCCGTGCGAGGGCTCGATGTCGACGCCCGCCCACAGCCCGCGCCCGCGTACGGCCGTCACGGCGCCGCCGCCGGTCAGCAGGTTCAGCTCGCGGTGCAGGTGGTCGCCGAGTTCGGCGGCGCGCTGCTGGTACTCGCCGGTGCGCAGCATCGCGATCACCTCCAGCGCGACGGCGCAGGCGAGCGGGTTCCCGCCGAAGGTGGACCCGTGCTCGCCGGGCCGGAACACCCCGAGCACGTCACGGTCGGCGACCACGGCGGACACCGGCACCACACCGCCGCCGAGGGCCTTCCCGAGGACCCACACGTCGGGTACGACGCCCTCGTGCTCGCAGGCGAAGGTCTTCCCGGTGCGGCCCAGGCCCGACTGGATCTCGTCCGCCATGAACAGCACGTTCCGCTCGCGCGTCAGCTCCCGTACGCCCGCCAGGTATCCGGCCGGCGGGACCAGTACGCCCGCCTCGCCCTGGATCGGCTCCAGCAGCACGGCCACGGTGTTGGCGGTGACGGCGGCGTCGAGGGCGGTGAGGTCCCCGTACGGGACGATCTCGAATCCGGGGGTGTAGGGGCCGTAGTGGTCGCGGGCCTCGTGGTCGGTGGAAAAGGACACGATGGTCGTCGTCCGGCCGTGGAAGTTGTTCGCGGCGACGACGATCTTGGCCTGCCCGTCCGGGACGCCCTTGACCTCGTACCCCCACTTGCGGGCCGTCTTCACCGCCGTCTCCACGGCCTCCGCGCCCGTGTTCATGGGCAGCACCATCTCCTTGCCGCAGAGCGCGGCGAGTTCGGTGCAGAACTCGGCGAAACGGTCGTGGTGGAAGGCGCGGGAGGTGAGGGTGACCCGCTCCAGCTGGGCCTTGGCCGCGTCGATCAGACGCCGGTTGCCGTGGCCGAAGTTGAGCGCCGAGTACCCGGCGAGCATGTCGAGGTAGCGGCGGCCCTCCACGTCGGTCATCCACGCGCCCTCCGCCGACGTCACGACGACCGGGAGGGGATGGTAGTTGTGCGCGCTGTGCTCGTCGGCGGAGCGCATGGCCTCGGCTGTTCTCGACACGGGGTCTCCGATCGTCCGTCTGGCTGGTGACGCGGGTGACATGGGTGGCGTCCTTTGTATCGTCGCTCGGATCGTGGACGCGGAAACCTCCCGGGCGCCGCGCCCGCTAAGGTGTTCGGTACGCACGGCGACTGGCGTACGGGGAACCAACTCCGGGGGAGTCGTGCGCGGACGACCGCACACAGGGCCGCTCGCCTGGGCCTCGCGGGGACGAGACCTGACATCGACCCCGGAGGAGCCGCGATGACCGCGCACCGCCAGCCCGCCCTGCTCGCCACCGACCCCGAGCTCGCCTCGCTCGTCTCCGCCGAGGAGACCCTCCAGGCGGAGACGCTGCGCCTGATCCCCAGCGAGAACTACGTGTCCGCCGCGGTCCTGGAGGCCTCCGGCACGGTCCTGCAGAACAAGTACAGCGAGGGCTACCCGGGCCGCCGCTACTACGAGGGCCAGCAGAACATCGACCGCGTCGAGGCGCTGGCCGTCGAGCGGGCCAAGGGCCTGTTCGGGGTGGACCACGCGAACGTCCAGCCGTACTCCGGCTCCCCGGCCAACCTGGCCGTGTACCTGGCCTTCGCCAAGCCGGGCGACACGGTGATGGGCATGGCCCTGCCGATGGGCGGGCACCTGACGCACGGCTGGGGCGTCTCGGCGACGGGCTCCTGGTTCCGCGGCGTCCAGTACGGCGTGCGCGCCGAGGACGGCCTGATCGACTACGACGCGGTGCGCGACCTCGCGCTGGCCGAGCGCCCGAAGATCCTTTTCTGCGGCGGCACGGCCTTGCCGCGCACGATCGACTTCGAGGCGTTCGCGTCGATCGCGAAGGAGGCGGGCTCGATCCTGGTCGCGGACGTGGCCCACATCGCCGGCCTGATCGCGGGCGGCGCGCACCCCTCGCCGGTGCCGCACGTGGACGTGGTCTCCACCACGACCCACAAGACCCTGCGCGGGCCGCGCGGCGCGATGCTGATGTGCAAGGAGGAGCACGCGAAGGCCATCGACAAGGCGGTCTTCCCGGGCCTCCAGGGCGGCCCGCACAACCAGACGACGGCGGGCATCGCGGTGGCCCTCCACGAGGCGGCCCAGCCGTCCTTCACGGCGTACGCCCACGCGGTCGTCGCCAACGCGAAGGCGCTGGCCGCGGCGCTGCTGGAGCGGGGCTTCGACCTCGTCTCGGGCGGCACCGACAACCACCTGATCCTGATGGACCTCACCTCGCGGGGGGTCCCGGGGAAGATCGCGGCGAAGGCGCTGGACCGGGCGGGGATCGTGGTCAACTACAACACGGTGCCGTTCGACACGCGCAAGCCGTTCGACCCGTCGGGGATCCGGATCGGTACGCCGTCGCTGACGTCGCGGGGGCTGTCGGCGGAGCACATGCCGGTGGTCGCGGACTGGATCTCGCGGGCCGTCGACGCCGCCGCCACGTCCGACGAGCAGGCCCTGACCCGCATCCGCGCGGAGGTCGCCGCCCTCCTCACCGCCTACCCGGCCCCGGGCCTGCCCCTGTCCTGACCGGCGGTCCGGTACCGCTGCGCGCCCGGTGCGCTCAAACGCCGCGCGGGCTGGAATTTCGCTGCGCGAAATCCAGCCCCGCCGGCGTTTGAGGCGCGGGGTCCGGGGCGGAGCCCTGGGGAACGGGCCCGAGTCCGCCCCCGCACCTGAGAGAATGGCGGCATGGCTTCTGATCGTCCCCGCGCGCTCTCCGGTATCCAGCCCACCTCCGGCTCGTTCCACCTCGGGAACTACCTCGGAGCGATCCGCCAGTACGTCGCCCTCCAGGAGACGCACGACGCCTTCTACATGGTCGTCGACCTGCACGCGATCACCATGCCGCAGGATCCGAAGGACCTCCGCGCGAACACCCGCCTCTCCGCCGCGCAGCTCCTCGCCGCCGGCCTGGACCCCGAGCGCTGCACGCTCTTCGTCCAGAGCCACGTCCCGGAGCACGCCCAGCTCGCCTGGGTCATGAACTGCATCACCGGCTTCGGCGAGGCCAGCCGGATGACCCAGTTCAAGGACAAGTCCGCCAAGGGCGGGGTCAACAGCGCCAGCGTCGGCCTGTTCACCTACCCGATCCTCCAGGTCGCCGACATCCTGCTCTACCAGGCGAACGCCGTCCCCGTCGGCGAGGACCAGCGCCAGCACGTGGAGCTGACCCGCGACCTCGCCGAGCGTTTCAACCACCGCTTCGGCCAGACGTTCACCCTGCCCGCCGCGCACATCGTCAAGCAGGTCGCGAAGATCTACGACCTCCAGGACCCGGCGATCAAGATGTCGAAGTCCGCGTCCTCCCCCAAGGGCCTGATCAGCCTCCTCGACGAGCCCAAGGCCACCGAGAAGAAGATCAAGAGCGCGGTCACCGACACCGAGGCCGAGATCCGCTTCGACGCCGAGAAGAAGCCCGGCGTCAGCAACCTGCTCACGATCTACTCCACCCTGACGGGGGAGAGCATCCCGGCCCTGGAGGCCGCGTACGAGGGCAAGGGCTACGGCGCGCTCAAGACCGACCTCGCCGCTGTGATGGTCGACTTCGTCACACCCTTCCGCCGGCGCACGCAGGAGTTCCTGGACGACCTGGAGACCCTGGACGCCGTGCTGGCCAAGGGCGCGGAGAAGGCCCGGGCGGTCGCCGCGGAGACCCTGGCGCAGGCCTACGACCGCATCGGGTTCGTGCCCGCCAAGCACTGACGCACCGGGGCCCCTGGCGGCCGAGGGGGTGCTGGCGCCACACTGAGGCGGCGGCACCCGATGCGAGGGCATCGGCCCGACCGCGTCGGTGCGACCACATCGACGCGACCACACACCAGTACACGCGCGCGGAGGAGATCACGTGGGGACCGTAACGCTCGGCGTTTCGATCGCGGTCCCGGAGCCGTACGGCAGCCAGCTCCAGCAGCTGCGCGCCGGCTTCGGGGACGCCGCCGCGCACGGCATCCCCACGCACGTCACCCTCGTACCGCCCACCGAGGTGGAGGCCGGCCGGCTGCCGGAGATCCGCGCGCACCTCGCGGAGGTCGCGCGGACCTTCCCCGCCTTCCCGATGCGCCTGGAGGGGACGGGAACCTTCCGGCCCCTCTCGCCGGTCGTCTTCGTCCGGCTCGCCGAGGGCGCCGAGGGCTGCACCGGCCTCCAGGGCCGGGTCCGCGATCCCGGGGGCCCGCTCAGCCGCGAGCTGGCGTTCCCGTACCACCCGCACGTCACGGTCGCCCACGGGATCTCCGAGGAGGCGATGGACCGGGCCTTCACCGAGCTCGCCGACTACGCCGCGGGCTGGCAGTGCGAGGGCTTCGCGCTCTACGAGCAGGGCTCGGACGGGGTCTGGCGCAAACTCCGCGAGTACCCCTTCGGTACCGCCGCGACCGCCGTCCCCGCACAGTCGGGCCCCGCCGCCGACACCGCGATACGACGCTCCTGACGCGACGGCCGCAGGCTCCGGCACGCGCGGAAGGCGTGGAACCGGAGCCTTCGCAGGACCAGGGCGTGGAACGGTCGGGGTGCAGGGCGAAAAGTCACAATCGACGACCGTAGTGCCCGAAAGCGGCAATACCGGCTATTTCCGGCAGCTCATTTACGGTGGCCCCATGGACTGGCTGAAGAAACTCCCCGTGATCGGACCGCTCGTGTCCGCCGCGATGCGGACCCACGCCTGGCGTTCGTACGAGCGGCTCGACCGCGTGCACTGGTCCCGGCTCGCCGCGGCGATCACCTTCATCAGCTTCCTCGCGCTCTTCCCCCTGATCACCGTCGCCGCCGCCGTCGGCGCCGGGGCGCTCAGCCAGGACCAGCTGGACCGGCTCCAGCACACCCTCTCCGAGCAGGTCCCCGGCGTCTCCGACCAGCTCGACATCGCCGGCCTCGTCGCCAACGCCGGCACGATCGGCCTCGTCGCCGGCGCGCTCCTCCTCTTCACCGGCATCGGCTGGGTCGGCTCGATGCGCGACTGCCTGCGCGCCGTGTGGGAGGAGGACGACGAGGACCAGGGCAACCCGTTCGTCCGCAAGGGCAAGGACGCCCTGGTCCTGCTCGGCCTCGGCGGAGCGGCCCTGGGCTCGGCCGCCGCGTCGATCATCGGGTCCACCGCGGTCGGCAAGATCGCGGAGCTCATCGGCATCCCGCGCGACGGCGCGGGCGGAGCGCTGCTGCGGGCCGGGGCCTTCCTCGTCGGCGTCCTGGCGGCCTTCCTGCTCCTGCTCTACCTGCTGAGCCTGCTGCCCGGCGTCGAACCGCAGCGCGCCCGCCTGCTCCAGGCCGCACTGATCGGCGCGGCCGGCTTCGAACTCCTGAAACTGCTGCTCAGCGGCTACATAAGGGAGGTCGCCGGCAAGAGCATGTACGGGGCCTTCGGCGTGCCGATCGCCCTGCTGCTGTGGATCAACTTCACGGCGAAGCTGCTCCTGTTCTGCGCCGCCTGGACCGCGACCCGGGACGACGAGGGCGAGCAGGAGGAAGCGGAAGAGCCGAAGGCGACAGACCCTAGCCGCCCTGGCCGCGGCGGCCGCGCGGCCAGCGGCGGTTGACCACGAAGGCCCCGCCCGCCACCACGGCCAGCGCCCCGCCCGCGATGCCGAGCGCCGTGCCCAGCCCGCCGCCCCCGGAGGGCGGGCCGGCCGCCACCGGGACGTTCTCGTGGGTCTTGGCGGGCGAGCCGTAGGGCTTGGTGTCCGCGCTCTTCGGCGGCACCAGCAGGCCGACCGGCTTGACCTTCCCGACCGCCGCGAAGCCCCAGTCGAAGAGGTCGGCGGTCTCCTCGTAGACCGAGTTGAGCCCGCCGTGGTCCGGGTTCATCACCGTGACCAGCAGCTTCTTGTCCCCGCGCTGGGCCGCGCCGGTGAAGGTCGAGCCGGCCATGGTGGTGTTGCCGTTCTTCACCCCGGCGATGCCCTTGTACGGGGTGATGCCGCCGGCGCCGGTCATCAGCCGGTTGGTGTTCTGGATCTCGAAGAACTCGCGCGGCCTGCCGGCCTCCTGACGGCCCGGGAACTTGGCCTCGACGGTGCCGCAGTACTCGCGGAAGTCCTGCTTCTGCAGCCCGGAGCGGGCGATGAGGGTGAGGTCGTACGCGCTCGACACCTGCTCCGGGGCGTCGTACCCGTCGGGCGACACCACGTGCGTGTCCAGGGCCTGGAGCTCCTCGGCGTGCGCCTGCATGTCCTTGACGGTCTTCTCGACGCCGCCGTTCATGGCCGAAAGTACGTGCACCGCGTCGTTCCCGGAGCGCAGGAACACCCCCAGCCACAGGTCGTGGACGCTGTAGTCGTGGTCCTCCTTGACCCCGACCAGGCTGCTGCCCGGGCCGACGCCGTCCATGTCCTGGTCGGTGACGTGGTGCACCTGGTCCTTGGGGAGGGTGGGCAGCACGGTGTCGGCGAAGAGCATCTTCAGGGTCGAGGCCGGGGGCAGCCGCCAGTGGGCGTTGTGCGCGGCGAGGACCTCGCCGGTCTCGGCGTCCGCCACGATCCAGGACCGGCCGCTGAGGTTCGCCGGCAGCGCGGGCGCGCCGGGCAGCGGGTTCACCTGGGTGCCGGGCTGCCCGAGCCGGGGGCCGCCCACGGTGGACATCGACGGGGGCGGGGCGGGTGCCGCCGGGGCCTGGGCGGGCTTCCCCTTCCCGTCCGCCGGCGGGGGCGGTGTCGGCGCGGCGTACGCGGGCGCGGCCGGGGGCACGACGAGCATCGCCGGAACCAGCAGCGCGGCGGAAAGGACCGTCAGTGCGGTCTTCTTGGCAGACACGCAGGTGAACGTACATCCCGATGGGCTGCCCGGCGTCGCGGACCGGCCAACCGGGGCGAACCACCCCCGGTACGGCCCACCCCGGCGCGTCCGTCCTGGGGACGAATCCGATACTGGGGACATGAAACTCAGCCGTACCGCGTCCTGGTTCCTCGCAGCGTTCGGAGCTTGGTCCTGGGTGATCTGGTCCACGTTCGTCAAGAACCTCTTCAATGACGCCAGCGGTCTGGCTTTCGATGACGGGCGGCCCACGGCCTACTTCTGGGTCCACCTCCTCCTTGCCGTGACGTCCTTCCTCCTGGGGACGGCCGTCGGTGTGATCGGGCTGCGCAGCGTCCTCGCCTTGCGGCGTGCATCACGATGACCGTGTTTGTGGTGATTGTGGGGGTCGTCGCGGTCCTCGCGCTGCTGGGGCTGGTCCATCGGTGGCTGTGGGTGCGGCTGGTCCGCGACACGACCCGCCCGGGCGGGCCCGCGCGGCGCGCCGGGACGGTCCTGGCGTTCGCGCTGCCGCTGCTGTCCCTGGCCGCCCTGACCGCCGGCCGCGCAGGCGCCCCGTTCTGGCTCCAGCGACTGGTGGCCTGGCCCGGCTTCATGTGGCTCGCGGTCCTGCTGTACCTGACGCTGGCGATGCTGGTGGCGGAACCCGTCCGCCGCCTGTGGCTGCGCCGGCTGAACCGGACCGTCCCCGCCGGGCCGGGCCCGGCCCCGATCGGCGTGCCCGACACCCCGGCGGGCAGGGGCACGGCCCCGCGGGGCCCGGCCGCCACAGCAGCCCGGGCCGCACCGGAAGCCGACACCGCGGAAGCCCCTGCGGCCCCGGCCGGGCAGGGAGCCGGCGACGGGCCGGCCGGGGTGACCCGGCGGGTGTTCGTCGCGCGGACGCTCGGCGGGGCCGCCGTCGCCGCGGCGGGCGTGACCGTCGGGAACGGGACCTACGGGGTGCTGCGCGGTCCGCGCGTCAAGCGGGTGCAGGTGCCCCTGGCCCACCTGCCCCGCGCCGCGCACGGCTTCCGGATCGCCGTCGTCAGCGACGTCCACCTCGGCCCGGTCCTCGGCCGCGCCCACACCCGGCGCATCGTCGACACCGTCAACCGCACCCAGCCCGACCTCATCGCGATCGTCGGGGACCTCGTCGACGGCAACGTCCACGACCTCGGCCCCGCCGCCGAACCCCTCCGGCAGCTCCGGGCCCGCCACGGGAGCTTCTTCGTCACCGGCAACCACGAGTACTTCTCCGGCGCCCGGCAGTGGGTCGACCACGTCCGCGAACTCGGTCTGACCCCCCTGGAGAACGCCCGCCGCGAGCTGCCCCACTTCGACCTCGCCGGGGTCAACGACGTCCAGGGTGAGAAGGAGGGCGAGGGGCCCGACTTCCAGGCCGCGCTCGGCGACCGCGACCGCTCCCGCACCTCCGTGCTCCTCGCCCACCAGCCGGTCGTCATCCACGACGCCGTCCGCCACGGCGTGGACCTCCAGCTCTCCGGACACACCCACGGCGGCCAGCTCTGGCCCGGCAACTACCTCGCCGAACTCGCCAACCCGACGGTCGCGGGCCTGGAGCGGTACGGGGACACCCAGCTCTACGTGTCCCGCGGAGCGGGCGCCTGGGGGCCGCCGGTACGGGTCGGAGCCCCGTCCGACATCACGGTCGTCGAACTCGCCTCATACCAGTCCTGACCAGTCCCGACCGGGCATCGCGACCCTTCCCGTGGCTGGTTTTCCGTGATTGGGTACCCCCCGGGGGGTCGTCCGATAGTCGGATTGCCGAGTTCGTACAGCGGGGGTTCAGGGGATGGGGTCTGTCCGCTCCAAGGTGATCGCGGCCGGGCTGGTCCTCGCCGCAGCGGGTGGCGTGGCGGCCTGGCAGCTGCTGCCGGCCGGCGACGAGGGCCGCGGCGCGATCCGGGTCGGGACCACCGACCACGTCTCCGCCCTGGACCCGGCCGGTGCCTACGACGCCGGCTCCTGGGCCCTGTTCAGCAACGTCTACCAGTCGCTGCTGACCATCAAGCCCGGCTCCGACACCCCGGTCCCGGACGCCGCGTCCGCCTGCAAGTTCGTCGGGCAGAAGCTGACCACCTACCAGTGCGACCTGCGCCCCGACCTGACCTTCACGGGCGGGCGGCAGGTCACCGCCGAGGACGTGAAGTTCTCCTTCGACCGCATCAAGCAGATCAACTCCGACCAGGGCCCGGCCCCGCTCTTCAACACCCTGGAGTCGGTCAAGGCCGAGGGCCGCACGGTCACCTTCAACCTCTCCGCCCCCGACGCCACCTTCCCGTTCAAGATCGCGACGGGCGCCGCGTCCATCGTGGACAAGGAGCGGTATCCGGCCAAGGCGCTGCGCGCGGACGGCAAGGCCGACGGCACGGGCCCGTTCGTCCTGACCGGCTACAAGGCCCGTACGAGCGCCGACCTCAAGCCCAACCCGGCCTACAAGGGCCAGGCCAAGCCCGCCGAGTCCGCGATCACCGTCCGCTACTTCAAGGACTCCGCCCAGCTGGACCAGGCCTGGCGGGACCACCAGATCGAGGTCGCGCACCGCGACATGCCGCCGACGGTGCTCGCGGGCCTCAACCCGGGCCTGAAGGACACCCGCTACCAGGCCTCCGGCGGTACGGAGACCCGTCACATCGTCTTCAACGTCCGCCCCGGCTCGACGGTGCAGAAGCCGGCGGTGCGCCAGGCCATGGCCGCCGCGCTGGACCGGTCCAAGATCGCCGGCGATGTCTACAAGGGCACGGTCACCCCGCTCTACTCCCTCGTCCCGGCGGGGATCGCCGGTCACAGCACGCCGTTCTTCGACACCTACCCCTCGCCCAACGGCGCGACCGCCCGCAAGCTCCTCACGGACGCGGGGGTCGCCGCGCCGGTCTCCGTCACCCTCGGGGTCAACGTGCGCGGCGCGAACGTGGCCGAGGCCGAGGAGATCAAGCGGCAGCTGGAGGCGACCGGCCTGTTCCAGCTGACGATCAAGCCGGTCGAGGCGTGGGAGGACTTCCAGAAGGCCTACGCCGCGGGTCAGTTCGACGCCTACACGCTCGGCTGGATCGCCGACTTCCCGGACGCGGACAACTTCCTCGCCCCGCTGGTCGGCAAGGACGCCAGCATGAACGACGGCTTCTCCGACAAGACCATCGAGGAGCTCATCACCCGGACCCAGTCCTTCCAGAACCGGGCCGAGGCCGCCAACGACTTCCACGAGCTCCAGCGGGTGGTCTCCCAGCAGATCCCGCTGCTGCCGATCTGGCAGAAGAAGGACTACGTCCTCTCCCGCGAGTCCGTCACCGGCCTCCAGTACCTCTCCGACGGCACGGGCGTCTGGCGCCTGTGGGAGCTCAACTGGCTGTAGGCGGCGCGAGGGTGTCCCCGTGGGCCAGGAGGAGGGTGTGCAGGGAGGCGGCCAGGGTTTCGCACTCCGTGCGGTCCAGGGGGGCCAGCAGGCGGGCGTAGTGCCTGAGGTGCTCCTCCATGACCGAGTCGCACAGGGCGTGGCCCGCGTCCGTCAGGCGGATCCGGACCGAGCGGCGGTCCGCCTCGTCGCGGACCCGTTCGACCAGCCCCTTGGCCTCCAGGCGGTCGATCCGGTTGGTGATCGCGCCCGAGGTCACCATGGCGGCCGGGAGCAGCGCGCCGGCGGTCAGCGCGTACGGGGGGCCTGACCGGCGCAGGGTGGCCAGGACGTCGAACTCGCCCAGCTCCAGGCCGTGCTCGGCGGTGAAGGCCTTGAGGTGCTTGTCGATGATCCGGTTCATGCGCTGGATCCGGGCCAGCACCTCGACGGGCCACAGCGCCTCCGTGAGGTCCGGGCGCTCCTTCTCCCACTGGCCGACGACCGCGGCCACCATGTCCTTCTCCGCACGCTCCATGCGGCGAGAATACCTCAACGTTAAGACACTTGACGTTGAAGGGATCTCGGTGTTTTTATCTCAACGTTGAGATTGTCAAGGTTGAGACGTGAAGGGGAGTGGGTCATCCATGACGGTCACCGCCACCAGGAGCAGCACCGGGAGGCCCGCGCCGACGACGGACGACGCCGCACCGGGCCCCGTCCCGGTCCTCTGGCTCGCCCTGCTCGCCACCCCCATCGCCGCCGGGGCCAACGCGCCGGTGCTGATCCTCCCCGACATGGCCCGCTCCCTCGGGGTCGCGAACGGCACCGCCGCCTGGCTGCTCACCGCCTTCGGCTGGGCCATGGCCGTCGGCACCCCGCTGATCGCCGGACTCCTGCGCCGCCGCGGCCTGGCCGCCGTCCTCCGCCTGGCCACCGTCCTCGTACTGGCCGGCACCCTCCTCGTCGCCGCCTCCCCCTGGCTCCCGCTCACCCTCCTCGGCCGCTGCGCCCAGGCCGCGGGCGGCGCCGGGCTGGTGGCGGCGGCCATGAGCCTCGCCGGGAACGCCCGCCGGATGGGCGTCATCAGCGCCGGCTTCGGCATGCTCGGCGCATCCGGCCCGCTGCTCGGCCGGGCCCTCGCGGACGGCGCCTCCTGGCGGCTCGCGCTCGCCGTCCAGGCGGTCTCCCTGCTGGCGGTGCCCGTCGTCCTGCGCCGCGCCGGGACCCCGGCCCCGGCCCCCGCCGGCCGCTTCGACGCGCGCGGTGCCGCCCTGCTGACCGGGCTCGCCACCGCCCTGGTGCTGCTGCCGACCCAGCCCCTCGCCGCCCTGGGCGCCGCCCTCGTCGCCGCCGTACTGCTCGCCCTGCACGTACGCCGCCGCCCCGACGGGTTCGTGCCCGCCGCGCTGCTGCGCCGGCCCGTCTTCGTGGTCTCGGCGCTGCTCGCGCTGGCCCTGTCGGCCTCCTACTTCACCCTGCTGTTCTCGGTGCCCCGGCTGCTCGCCGACCGGGCCGGCTGGGACGCGGCCTCCGCCGGGGCCTGGCAGCTGGCCGCGCTGCTCGCCGGGTCCGCCCTGTCCTGGCTGCTCGCCGCCGCCTCGGCCCGGATGGGCCGCGGGGCCGTCCGTACGGTGCTGGTCGCGGCCGGAGCCGCCGCCGCGCTCACCGGGGTCCTCGCCGGCTCCGGACCGCTGCTGGTGGTGGCCACCGGGGTCGGCGTGTTCACGGCCAGCGCCGCCAACGCCGTCCTGTCGACCCACGCCGTCGCCGCCGCCCCCGACGAGGCCCACCGGCCCAGCGCCATCGGCCTGTTCACCCTCTGCTACCAGCTCGGCGGCGCCTTCGGCCCGGCGGTCGCCACCCTCCTGGTCCTCGGGGCCTGAGGCACGGCGACGGGCCGGAGGGGCTGCCCTCTCAGCCCTCGTCGGAGCTCGGGCCGGACGCCCGCTTCCCGCTCCTGGCCGCCGCCGTCTGGGCCATGCCCGGCAGGAAGTCCGCGAACAGCTCGTGCAACTCCCGCACCAGCGGCCGCAGCACCCGGAACCGCGCCAGGACGATGCCCCGCGTGGTCAGCTGCGCCCCGCGCTCGGCGAGCCGCCGGGACTTCTCGCTCTCCGGGGAGCGGTCGAAGACCCAGTACAGGACCAGGCCCATCTGCGAGAGCCACATCAACTCCGGCAGTACGTCGGCCAGCTCGGCCGGCACCTTGGTCTTCGCCCCGGCGAGCACCTCGCGGTGGATGCTGATGGCCGCCTGGCGCGCCGGTTCCGATTCCGCGGAGAACGGGCTGAGCGGACTCTGCGGGTCCGCTGCGTTCTTGAAGAACTGCGAGGCGAACTCGTGGTACGGCGCCGCGATGTCGAGCCAGCTCGTCAGCACTCCGGAGAGCCGCGTCTGGAGATCGGTCTCCTGGTCCAGGATCGGCCGGACCGCCGCCTGGTGGGCGGCGCTGATCCGGTCGTAGAACCCCTGGACCAGATGTTCCTTCGACTCGAAGTAGTAGTACGCGTTGCCGACCGAGACCCCCGCCTCCTTGGCGATGGCCCGCATCGTCGTCTTGTCGAACCCGCGTTCCTGGAACAGCCGGAGCGCGGTTTCGAGGATGAGCGTGCGGGTCTGCTCGCTCTTGGGAGCCTTCTGATCTGTCACGGTGTCCGACCTTATCGGGGCGCGGAGCAGGACTCGTCACAGGCCGCTTCCCCAACCTCCGCTTCGGACTTGGTCCGTACCGCGACGCCGGCTGCTGCGCCATGGCTCAGGCCCCGGCGCCGGCACGTAGGACCGGATCAGCGCAGCTTCAGCGGGTGGTCCGGGGCGAGGTGGTTCGCGAGGGCGACCAGGACGTCCGTGCTCGCGTTCTGGACCGTGCTGCCCCGGCCCTGCGTCGCCACCGTCGCGATCGCGAGCTTCTTCGACGGCAAGTAGGCCACGGTCGCCGCGTACCCGGCGAAGGAGGGGTTCTGCAGGATCCACCCGTCCTGTACGACCAGCCCCAGGGCGTACGAGGTGCCGGGCGCGATCGTGGAGACCGGGGCGAGCTGCGCCCGGTGGGACTCCGGGCTCAGCAGCCGGCCCTCGCCGATCGAGGCGAAGGACTTCGCCATGTCCGCCAGCGTGGACGTCATCACCGCGCCCGGCGCGAGGGTCCACGACGGGTCCCAGTACGTGGAGTCCTCGAACACCTTGCGCTCGTTGTCGAAGGCGTGCAGGACCGGGGCGGGGATCTCGGCGGTGGACGGGTTGGAGGTCCCGGTCAGCCCCAGCGGCTCGATGATCTCCTCCCGCATCACCTCGGCCAGCGGCCGGCCCCGCACCTTCCCGATGATGTCGCCCAGGATCTGCCAGTTGGCGTGCGAGTAGGCGAAGCCGGAGCCCGGAGCCCGTACCAGGGGCTTGTCCACGGAGATCCGGATGAGCGCCTCCGGGGTCCAGCGGCGGAACGGGTTCTCGTACAGGGCGGCGATGAACTTCGGGTCCCGGACGTAGTCGGCGTAGCCGGAGGTGGTGGAGGCCAGCATCCGCAGCGTGATCGCGTCCGCGTGCGGCAGGTCGGGGCGCCAGCGGGAGACGCTGTCGTCGAGCGAGACCCTGCCCTCGTCGACGAGCTTGAGCAGCAGGGTCGTCAGGTAGGGGATCGCGACGGCGCCGTTGCGGAAGCGCATGTCCGGCGTGGCGGGGACGCCCGTCATGGACTCCCCGGCGGTGGCGGCGGCCACCCGTTCGCCGCCGGTCCACACCTCGGCCATGGACGCGGTGAGCTTGTACTTGGCCAGCGACTCCCCGACCTGCCGCCGGGCGAAAGCGGCGGCGTCCTCGGGGAGACACGTACCGCCCCGGGAGACCTGCCCGGACGGACAGTCCCGCTCGTCGCCCTCGGCCGTGGGGGTCCCGCAGCCGGACAGCAGGCAGGCCCCGAGGACCAGCGGGACCAGCAACGGCGCGGGCTTCACGGAACGACGGCGCACGGGTGCCTCCCAGCAGCTCGCAGCGGTTCCCCTCCCGTCCTCGGAGGCTAGCCCCACACCCACCCCCCGGCCCGCCCGAGGCGGCCGCGGGAGTGACGGCCGGGGCAATGCCCGAGGCCCGCACCGGCTATGCCCCGTCACTCCGGAGCGGGAGGCGTACGCACCAGACTGTGGTCGAGGGCGTCGAGATCGGGTTCATCGAGCGTGCCCACGCCCTTGGTCTCCTCGGCCAGGAACATGATCAGGACCGCTGCTGCGACACCGAGGACAGAGACCCCCAGACCGAACCGTGAACGCCAGCCGGCCAGGTTGCCGCCCAGCCAGAAGTAGAGGCCGGCCGACCCGACACCCGGCAGCACGAACACGAGCCAGCGAACCTTGTCCAGCGTGTAGGCGAAGGGATGGCCCCCGCGGGCCCGGCTGCCCTTGTAGACCTCCCACTGCCATACGTGCATGGACACCAGTGAGGCGAGCTTGCGGCGCAGATGGTTGTTGATGTATCCCGCCAGGCGCAGGATGCGAATGGTGCGATCCGAGTACAGACCCGCGAGCATGGCGAAGAGCGGAGGGAAGTACAGCAGTACCGAGCGGATGTTCTCCGCCTTCGGGCCGGAATCGTTGAACAGTGGCTGAGCCAGAGCGGCCATGGCCGCCGACACCATGAAGGCGAAGTTCATGATCTGCTTCTGGTGGTCCTGGTAGCGGCCTATCTCCTCGCGCAGCACCTCGTACTCGGCTATCAGCGCGGCGCCGATGAGCTCCAGCTCAGCGCCACTGTGGGCGGTGTCACCCGGACGCGTCGGCGTGTTCGGCTGACGGCTCTGCGGGACTTCCTGACTCAACCCTTCCCCCTGTGGTCTTTGTGCCGCCTGCGGCGGCGGTCGCGATCTCCAGTTCGGCCATGGCGCTGTCGGCACCCGAGGCCAGCGCTTCCTCCCACCGCTCCTGTGTGGACGCTGAGAACGTCATCGTCCGGATGCCCCGGGCGCGCAGTTCCGCGCACAGTCCCGGCTCCAGGAACCGGCTCTGCATGACCACCCAGCCGGATCCGGCCTCGGTGGCCATGGCTGCGACGTCCATCGGCAAACCGGCGAACAGGACCCCGCACGCGGCCGTTCCCCACCGGGCCGAGACCAGCCGCACCACGCGGTGGTTGAAACCGATGGCCCGTGTGTTCCCGGGCCGAGGCACCTGCGCGAGGACGGCGGCCGCAGTGCGTGCCTCTTCGCCGGGGCCGGCCTTCAGGTCCATGACGACGGGCAGGCCGAGCGCCCCGAGCGTGGCCAACCCCGTCTCGACGGGCGGGAACACGGCCGGGTCCAGGGCCTCGGCCGGCGTCTCGGCGACGGTCCGCAGCGCGGTCTCCTTGGCGAGGTGCGCCGCGCACGGCAGGACCACGGCGATCCCGTCCTGCGTGCACGCGACGTCCACCTCGGCCGCGCAGCCCGTGCCGCGCAGCACCGCGGCATCGTCGAGGCACACGTCGTGGACGACGACTTCCCGCACGAGTCCCGTCACGGACGCGCCGTGACGGCCCGCGCACCGAATGCCGGGGACTTCCCGGCGGCCAGACCCAGGTGACCGGCACCCACCAGCCCGGCGCGGTCACCGAGCCGGGCGGTCACCACGTGCGGAACGGACAGCCCGGTGGTCTGTCCGCTGAGCACCTCGTGCAGCCGGGCCTTGACGCCCTCCCGGAACCACGCGTTGTGCAGCCACACGCCGCCGCCGACCGCGACGGAGTGTGGATCACACAGTCCTGCGACGAAGCCGATCACCAGCGCAGCCGCTTCCACCGCGTCCTGACAGGCCGCGTCGCACTCCGGGCCTTCCCTACGATCCTCGCCGACGAAGGGAGCGAGGGCCTTGCCCCCCGCTCGCTGGTTGACGGTACGGCCGTCGGGCGGCAGCGGAAGCGCCGAGATCAGTCCGAGCGATCCGTGCGCCCCGAGGTCCAGCCGTCGCCCTTGGACCAGGGCGACACCCACACCGGTACCGAAGTTGACGAACGCGACGCGGTCCTCCTCGCCGTGGCCGCCGTATACGGCTTCGCCGAGGCCCTGAGCACTGACGTCGTTGACCACGCTGACCGGCAGCCCCAGCCGGTCGGACAGCTGCGCTGCCATGTCGTAGTCCCGCAGGTAGGGGAGGCTGCCGCTGCTGAGTACCGTGCCCGTTGCCGGGTCCACCGCGCCGGTCGAGCCGACCCCGACCCCCGTGATCGGGCCCGGCCCCGGCTCCTCAAGGGCGGAGCGCAAGTGCTCCACACCCTTCACGACGGCCTCGGTGATGTCCGAGGACGAGGTGAAGTCCCTGGAGTCCACCTCCTGTACGTGTGAGGTCCTTCCCTGTTCGTCGGCCAAGGCCACACGCAGACGCGTCTTGCCGAAGTCCACGGCGACGGCGTACTCGCTCATGTTCATCCCTCCACTCGGGCCACGGGCGTGATTCCGTGGCTGACGCACCACTCGCCGAGCCAGCGGGTGAACTCCTCCCCGGCCGACAACAGGAAGCCGGTCCGACTGCCGCTGACGTCGTGGAGCTCCGTTACTTGGCCGCCCGCCTCGCACGCGAACAGCATGGCGGCCGAACGGGTCCAGCCGCCACTGCTCTCCAGGCTGACGACGGCGTCCAGTTGGCCCTGCGCCAGGAGCACCGCCTCCAGTGCCTGACTGACGACGATGCGCACGCCCTGGGTGTGGTCCAGCAGGTGGTCGATCAGGCGCAGCGTGGCGGCGCGGGCGCCCTTGCTCATCTTCGGGGTCAGCATCACCGAGATCAGCGACGCGTCGATCGGCCGGGCAATGGTGTGGACCGGTTCGGCGAGGCCGGTATCCGTCGCGCAGCCGCTCGGTGTGACGGTGTGACGGACCGTGCCCCCACCGGCGACCGCCGTCACCAGCCGACCGTGTTCGACATCGAGGACAACGGCGAGTTCGGTGCGGTCCCCCTGTTCGAGGGTCACGCACACGGAGTACCAGGGAAGCCCCCTTGCGAAGTTGACGGTGCCGTCGACGGGGTCGAGCCGCCAGCGCCATCGCGGGCCGTCAGGGAGCACGGGTGACGAGGCGGCGTGGTCGGGGGCAGCGCCGGGCAGGTCTTCGGCGTACACGGCCGCGTCAGCGCGCACGGTGGTCAGACGGTCGGCCAGGAAGCGGCCCAGTGCCCGGTCGGTCTCGGTCACCAGGTCCCGGACGCCCTTGGTCTCGGCGGTCCGGTCCGGGCTGCGCAGGTACCGGTCTGCGGCCTCCAGCAGTACACGGCGTACGTTTTCGGCTTCGCTCATGCCGGCCGCTCCTCTGCGGGGCCGTAGAACTTCATGATTCCCCGCGGTGGGAGGGCGGCCTGCCCCCGGACCATCGCCGTCACGGTCAGTTCCAGGGAGCGAGCCAGGTGACGGGACTTGCGGCCGGCGAAGTCACGGGCCTCGCGGTCAGCCGCGTACTCCTCTTTGAGGAGCAGGATGCAGATCCGGTCGGTGAGTTCGCCGACGGTCTCGGAGAGGTGGAGGGACGGAGAACCGCCCGACGAAGGCCGATCGAGTTGCAGTTGCTGGGCCAACTGATCAATTCGGTTGATCTGGCTCGTGCGGATCGCGTTCGACCGGTCGATCATCTGCTTGGTCCGGGCCAGCTGCGCCATGCCGGTTGCCGGGTCGTGGGAGACGTCTTCCAGTTTCCACTGTTCCCGGTTCTGTCGGAGCAGGGCCTCCGCGGCGTTGAGCAGTTCGCCCAGGATTCGTCCTGCCGCGCCGGGCGCGTGGCGTGCTGCATCTTCCAGCGCACTGCTGAGTAGTGCTCGCAGGCGTGACGCGCCCGCCCCCATCGTGCCGTGCTCGTGTAAGGAGTCAGTCACAAAGCGCAAGAATAGGGGCCGGTCGGTTCGGCGAACAGCCCGAGGGGACAGCCCGGGCACGGGCGAGGCCCCGTACCCGGATCGTCTCCGGGCACGGGGCCTCACGGCGTCAAAGAGAACGGAATCAGAAGCGGCGCGTGATCAGGGCGCGCTTGACTTCCTGGATCGCCTTCGTGACCTCGATGCCACGGGGGCACGCGTCGGTGCAGTTGAAGGTCGTGCGGCAGCGCCACACGCCGTCCTTGTCGTTCAGGATCTCCAGCCGCTGCTCGCCGGCCTCGTCACGCGAGTCGAAGATGAAGCGGTGGGCGTTGACGATCGCCGCCGGGCCGAAGTACTGGCCGTCGTTCCAGAACACCGGGCACGAGGACGTGCACGCGGCGCACAGGATGCACTTGGTGGTGTCGTCGAAGCGCTCGCGGTCCTCGGCGGACTGCAGGCGCTCGCGCGTCGGCTCGTTGCCCTTGGTGACCAGGAACGGCATGACGTCCCGGTACGCCTGGAAGAAGGGCTCCATGTCGACCACGAGGTCCTTCATCACCGTGAGGCCCTTGATGGCCTCGACCGTGATGGGCTTCTCCGGGTTGATGTCCTTGATCAGCGTCTTGCAGGCGAGCCTGTTCTTGCCGTTGATCCGCATCGCGTCGGAGCCGCAGATGCCGTGCGCGCACGAGCGGCGGAAGGTCAGCGTGCCGTCGAGGTCCCACTTGATCTTGTGGAGACCGTCGAGCACGCGCTCCTTCGGGTCGATCTCGATCTGGAAGTCCTGCCACTCCGCCTCGGCCGAGACCTCGGGGTTGTAGCGGCGGATCCGGAACGTGACCGTGATGTACGGCGAGGCGGCGGCCGCCGCCTCCATCTTGTCCAGGGTCGGGGTGGCCATCAGTACTTACGCTCCATCGGCTGGTAGCGGGTGACGACGACGGGCTTGTAGTCCAGGCGGACGGAGTCCTTGCCGTCGGCGCCGACCTCGCGGTACGCCATGGTGTGGCGCATGAAGTTGACGTCGTCGCGGTTCGGGTAGTCCTCGCGGTAGTGACCGCCGCGGGACTCCTTGCGCGCCAGGGCGGACACGGCCATGACCTCGGCCAGGTCGAGCAGGTTGCCCAGCTCGATGGCCTCCAGCAGGTCCGTGTTGAACCGCTTGCCCTTGTCCTGGACGGACACGTTCTTGTAGCGCTCGCGCAGCTCCGCGATCTTCTCGACCGCGGTCTTGATGGTCTGCTCCGTACGGAACACCATCACGCACGCGTCCATCGTCTCCTGGAGCTCCAGGCGCAGGTCGGCGACCCGCTCGGTGCCCGTGGAGTTGCGCAGGTGCTCGACCAGGTCGGCGACCTGCTGCGCCGGGTTCTCCGGCAGCTCGACGTAGTCGTTCTCGGCGGCGTACTTGGCCGCGGCGATGCCGGAGCGCTTGCCGAAGACGTTGATGTCGAGCAGCGAGTTGGTGCCCAGGCGGTTGGCGCCGTGCACCGACACGCACGCGACCTCGCCGGCCGCGTACAGGCCGGGGACGACGGTGGTGTTGTCCGCCAGGACCTCACCCTCGACGTTGGTCGGGATGCCGCCCATGGCGTAGTGCGCGGTGGGCTGGATCGGGATCGGGTCCGTGTACGGCTCGATACCGAGGTAGGTGCGCGCGAACTCCGTGATGTCCGGGAGCTTCGCGTCCAGCTGCTCCGGCGGGAGGTGCGTCAGGTCCAGGTACACGTGGTCGCCGGCGGGACCGCAGCCGCGGCCCTCGCGGATCTCCGTGTAGATGGAGCGCGAGACGACGTCACGGGACGCGAGGTCCTTCATGACCGGCGCGTACTTCTCCATGAAGCGCTCGCCGTCCTTGTTGCGGAGGATGCCGCCCTCACCGCGGGCGCCCTCCGTCAGCAGGATGCCCATGCGCCAGATGCCCGTCGGGTGGAACTGGAAGAACTCCATGTCCTCCAGCGGCAGGCCGCGGCGGTAGCAGGCCGCCTGGCCGTCACCCGTCAGGGTGTGCGCGTTGGAGGTCACCTTGAAGAACTTGCCGGTGCCGCCCGAGGCGTAGATGACCGCCTTGGCCTGGAAGACGTGGATCTCGCCGGTGGCGAGCTCGTACGCGACCACACCCGCGGACTTCTTCACTCCGTCGACCTCGACCAGCAGCTGGTCCAGGACGTAGAACTCGTTGAAGAACTCCACGCCCTCCTTGACGCAGTTCTGGTACAGCGTCTGGAGGATCATGTGGCCGGTGCGGTCCGCGGCGTAGCAGGACCGGCGGACCGGGGCCTCGCCGTGGTTGCGGGAGTGACCGCCGAAGCGGCGCTGGTCGATGGTGCCGTCCGGGGTGCGGTTGAACGGCAGGCCCATCTTCTCCAGGTCGAGGACCGCGTCGATGGCCTCCTTCGCCAGGATCTCGGCGGCGTCCTGGTCGACCAGGTAGTCACCGCCCTTGACCGTGTCGAAGGTGTGCCACTCCCAGTTGTCGTCCTCCACGTTGGCCAGCGCGGCGGCCATGCCGCCCTGCGCGGCGCCCGTGTGGGAGCGGGTGGGGTAGAGCTTCGTCAGCACGGCGGTGCGGCTGCGCTTCGTCGCCTCGATGGCGGCGCGCATGCCCGCGCCACCGGCGCCGACGATCACGGTGTCGTACTTGTGGATCTTCATTGGATTTCGCCTCAGCCCCGTTGCCTAGCGGATGTTCGGGTCGAAGGTGAAGATCACCAGCGTGCCCAGAAGGATGGTGAACACCGTGGCGGTGTAGAGCAGGCCCTTCAGCCACAGCCGCGTGTTGGCGCGCTCCGCGTAGTCGTTGATGACGGTACGCAGACCGTTCGCGCCGTGCAGCATGGCCAGCCACAGCATCAGCAGGTCCCAGACCTGCCAGAACGGGGAAGCCCAGCGGCCGGCCACGAACGCGAAGCCGACCTTCGAGACGCCGCCGTCCAGCACCAGCTGGATCAGCAGGTGGCCGATGACCAGGACGACCAGCACGATGCCCGAGAGGCGCATGAAGAGCCACGCGGCCATCTCGAAGTTGCCGCGGGTCGAGCGCGGGGTCTTGCCGGTCCGCTTGCGCGGGGCCTCGATGTAGGGCGCCGGGTTGTCGGTGTCGTAGAGGGACACGCCCTCGACGTCGCCGATCGCCTGGGCGGAAGAAGTGTCAGAAGACATGCGTGTCACTCCCCGAACAGAACGCGGTAGGCGTGGCCGAGGACGGGGTACAGGGCCCCGGCCATCAGCGCGATCCAGACGCCCACGACGCTCCAGAGCATCTGCTTCTGGTAGCGGGGGCCCTTGGACCAGAAGTCCACGGCGATGACACGGAGACCGTTGAGCGCGTGGAAGAGGATGGCGGCCACGAGGCCGTACTCCAGCAGCGCGACGATCGGAGTCTTGTAGGTAGCCACGACATCGTCGTACGCCTCAGGGGAGACGCGAACGAGTGCGGTGTCGAGGACGTGTACGAACAGGAAGAAGAAAATGAGGACGCCGGTGACTCGATGAGCCACCCAGGACCACATTCCTTCCCGGCCGCGGTACAACGTTCCAGCCGGCACGGAAAACCCTCCGGAAGCGGGGCGGGGGCCAGCCGGCTTCTTTGTCGGTCGGGCCCGGCCGGGTACGGTCCACCGGCCCCGGACATCGTAGCGACGCTTCGTCGGTTCCCTCGCGCGGGGTCCACTGGTGTGATCAAACAGGCACGGACGGCCTATCCCACAGGGGCAAATAGCCCGAAATCAGCCGCAGACAGACCATCGTCGGGGCCCCGGCGACCCGCTCCCGCCAGCCGGCCGAGCAGTCGCAGCAGCCGCGAGCGGGCGACCATCCGCAGTTCGTCGGCCGCGATCGAGCGCTCCTCGTCGATCTCGTGACCCATCCTCCGGCGGATCGCGGCCAGCAGCTGGCTTATCTGCTCCTCCGGCGGATGGCCGTCCAGGCAGATCACGAAGGCGTGCCCGAAGGTCCGCTCGTACTCCGCCCGGGCCGCGTCCAGCGCCACCAGCGCGGCGTAGGGCGCCCCCTGGCCCAGTTCCGCCGAGGTCTCCCGGGCCAGGGCCTCGGCGAGGTCGCCCTGGGACATGTCGTACGCGGCCTCGTCGGACGCCGCCAGCAGGGAGGCGGTGTCCGGGTACGGGCGGTGGTCGGCCACCCGCTGGGCCCAGCGGACGCTGCCGCAGCAGTGCAGCAGGGCCGTGCGGGCGTGCTCGGGCGACAGCGAGTTGAACCGCGCCAGCCCGGCGTCCGGAGTGGAGACCGGGCCGCGGACCTGTGCCGGAAGGGGGCTGGACAGCGGGGGTCTCCTCGGGGCGCGGCGCGGGTGTACCGCCACGCTAGCGATCCCGGAGAGGGGGTGCCGTATGCATAAGGGGATTTCACTCGGAAGTGAGCCGAAAGGATGACACCCGGGCCGGTGTGAACCGGCCGAAGAGAGGGGAGGGCGACCGAGGCCGCCACCCCCCACAGGAGAGGCCCCGGTCGCCATCCGTCACGGGCTCGTGCGACAAGCCCGTATCTGTGTCAGCGTCCGGAGTGCGTTTTCTGTCACACCTCGCTCCGCGCAGGGTTGGTTGCTGGTTGTACAACGCGTGGACGAGAGGCGCGTGAAGGCCGTAACGTGCGGATTTGCGCCACACGTACAGGACGTTGAACGGGTTGGGGACTTTGCTGGGGGACGACGCGGAGCTGACCGCCGCGGTGCTCGCGGCACAGGACGGCGACGAAAGCGCGTTCCGGACTGTGTACCGCGCCGTGCACCCACGCCTGCTCGGATACGTACGGACGCTCGTCGGGGACGGCGACGCCGAGGACGTCACCTCCGAGGCCTGGCTGCAGATCGCCCGCGACCTGGCCACCTTCACCGGCGACGCCGACCGCTTCCGCGGCTGGGCCGCCCGCATCGCCCGCAACCGGGCCCTCGACCACATCCGCATGCGCGGCCGCCGGCCCGCCGTCGGCGGGGACGAGACCGAGCTGACCGGCCGGGCCGCGGACTCCGACACCTACATCGAGGCCATGGAGGCCCTGTCCACCGGCCGCACCATGGCGCTGATCGCCCAGCTCCCGCAGGACCAGGCCGAGGCCGTCGTCCTGCGGGTGGTGGTCGGCCTCGACGCGAAGACCGCGGCCGAGACCCTGGGCAAGCGGCCCGGCGCCGTCCGCACGGCGGCGCACCGCGGCCTGAAGAAGCTCGCCGAACTGCTGGGCGCCGAGTCCGGCCCCGCCGGCGAGGACCGCCCCCGTGCGCGGGTCGGCCATAATGCCGGAGACCCGGCGCGGGACCGGGACCTCGACGCCGTACCGGCGCAGCGGGCGCGGGCCAACGACCTCGTGGAACGAACCGGTGTGACGCATTCACGTTGGCGGACGCAGAAGGACATGTGATGGCCGACGAGCACAAGGCGTGGCTGGACGGAGCCACGGCGGAAGAGCTGCTGCGCGGACGGGCCGCCGGCCCGGTCGGGCCCGGGGCCGACCCGCGCGCCCGGGCCGAGGCGGACCGGCT
This sequence comes from Streptomyces sp. NPDC029216, assembly GCF_040648015.1. Classification (NCBI taxonomy): domain Bacteria; kingdom Bacillati; phylum Actinomycetota; class Actinomycetes; order Kitasatosporales; family Streptomycetaceae; genus Streptomyces; species Streptomyces sp. NPDC029216. The sequence goes on from NZ_JBEZWL010000062.1 coordinate 42,612, forward strand.
GCGCGCCGCCCTCGACGCCCTGACCCCGCCCCCCGCCGCGGGCGAACTGCCCGGCGAGGCCGCGGCGCTGGCCGC
>NZ_JBEZWL010000063.1:0-41473 GCF_040648015.1 Streptomyces sp. NPDC029216
ACGGCTGGCGGCTGCGGGCGGTCCTGCCGCTCGGCGGGCCCGTCGCGGGCGCGGGGGCCGGGCGATGAGCCGGCCGCCGCTGCGCGTGGTCATCGCCGACGACGAGAGGATGGTCCGCACCGCCCTGCGGGTCATCCTCGACGCCGAAGCCGACCTGGAGGTCGTCGGAGAGGCCGCCACGGGCGCCGAGGCCGTCTCGCTGGTGCGCTCCCTGGCCCCCGACGTGGTCCTGATGGACGTCCGGATGCCCGAGATCGACGGCATCCGCGCCACCGAGCAGATCCTCGCCACGATGGCCGACCCGCCCAGGATCGTGGTCGTCACCACCTTCGAGAACGACGCCTACGTCTACGACGCGCTGCGCGCCGGCGCGGTCGGGTTCCTCCTCAAGCGCGCCGACGCGGACGAGCTGATCGGCGCGGTCCGCCTGGTCGCCCGCGGGGACTCCCTGCTCTTCCCCGCGGCCGTCCGCACCCTGGCCGCCGCCCACACGGCCGCCGCCGCGCCCGCGCCGCCGGCCTGGGCGGCCCGGCTCACGGACCGGGAGGCCGACGTCCTGCGCCTGATGGCCACCGGACTGTCCAACCACGAGATCAGCGAGCACCTCGGGGTCGGCCCGCAGACCGTCAAGACGCACGTGGCCGGGATCCTCGCCAAGACCGGCTCCCGTGACCGCACCCAGGCGGTCATCGCCGCGTACGAGGGGGGCTTCCTCATGAAGAAAGCCTGAGAACCCCGCCACAATCGGGGCAGAGCGGAACGCCCGGGGCCGCCGGGACGTCCTTCTGGGGGATGAACAAGACGATCAGGCGTGCGTCGGTCTTCTGTCTGCTTCTGGTGCTGGCCCTTTTGGTGCGGGTCACCTGGGTGCAGGCATACCAAGGCCAGGCCCTCGCAGACGACAAGAACAACCGCCGCAACCTCATCGGGCAGTACGAGAACCCGCTGGGCAACATCATCGTGGGCGGAACGGCGATCACCGGCTCGGCGAAGACCGACGGCAAGGACTTCGGGTACAAGCGCACCTACACCGACGGCCCCCTCTACGCGCCGATCACCGGCTACAGCTCCCAGGCCTTCGGCACGAGCATGCTGGAGGGGGTGTTCAAGAACGTCCTCAACGGCTCGGACAGCCGGCTGAAGACGGTGATGGACATCCTCACCAACAAGCGGGCCGACCCGGGCAACGTCCTGACCACCATCGACAAGGACGTGCAGAAGGCCGCCTACGACGCCCTCGACGGCAAGCAGGGCGCCGCCGTCGCCATCGACCCGGCGACCGGCGAGATCCTCGCCGTGGTCAACAACCCCTCCTACGACCCGGGCCGGATCTCGGGAGCGGGCGACCAGGCGGCCTGGGACGAGCTCTCCGCCGACAAGGGCAAGGCCATGGAGAACGTGGCCCTGCGCAAGCCGCAGGCGCCCGGCTCCACCTTCAAGCTGGTCACCCTGGCCGCGGCGATCGAGAACGGGCTCGTCAGCAGCATCGACCAGCCGACCGGGGTCCCCGGCGACTACACCATCCCCGGCACCCGGACGAAGCTGCCCAGCGAGGCCGGCGACGCGGCCTGCAACAACGTCTCCGCCCGTACCGCCCTCAAACTGTCCTGCAACAACGTCTTCGCGGAGCTGGCCTCCAAGCTCGGCCAGGACAAGATGCGGGCCATGGCCGAGAAGCTCGGCTTCAACACGCAGATCGACACCCCGGTCCGCACCAACCCGCCCAGCAAGTACCCCTCGAAGAAGCTGTCCGTCGACCAGGTCGCGCAGACGGGTATCGGCCAGTTCGACGTCCAGGCCACCCCGCTCCAGATGGCCATGGTGACCTCCGCGATCGAGAACGGCGGCAAGCTCGTCGCCCCGCACATGGTCTCGGAGGTGACCGACTCGGGCGGCACCGTGCTGGAGAGCTTCAAGGACCCGAAGGTCCAGCAGGTCATGAGCCCCAGGACCGCCTCGATGCTCCAGGACGCCATGCGCACCGTCGCCACCGAGGGCGGCGGCAAGCCCGCGCAGGTGGCGGGCGCCGAGGTCGGCGGAAAGACGGGCACCGCCCAGCGCGGCGTGAACAACAACATCCCGCCGCTCGCCTGGTTCACCTCGTACGGCAAGGCGGGCGGCAAGCAGATCGCCGTGGCGGTGATGATCGAGAACTCGGACACCGACCGCTCCGAGATCGGCGGCGGCAGGCTGGCCGCGCCCATCGCCCAGAAGATGATGGCGGCATGGCTGAAGAAGTAGCCGCCGCCTGAACGGGTGCCGCGCGCCGGGAACCGAACAGTTTCCCGGCGCGTTCCCCTTCCCATGATCAGGACCGCACTCCCCGAAGATCTCGACGCCATCGCCGCCCTGCACACCCGGGCGCGCGCCACCTACTACCAGGGCCGCATCCCCGAACAGGCCTACGCGGGCGAGGCCGAGCTGGCCCGCAGCCGCGAGGGCTGGTCCCGGGCGGTGGGCCGGTCCGAGACCGAGGGCCGGGTCTTCTGCGCCGAGCGGGAGGGCGAGATCACCGGGGTGGCCGCCTTCCTCACGGCCGACGGCCAGACCACCCTCACCCAGCTCCACGTGGACCCCCTCCACTGGCGGCAGGGCACCGGAGCCGCCCTGCACGCCGCCTGCCTCGCCGCCTGGCGCCGCGCCGGCGTCGAACGCGTCCGCCTGGAGGTCTACGAGCACAACGTGCGCGCCCAGGCCTTCTACGCCTCCCACGGCTGGCGCCCCGACCCGTCCGCCACCCCCTCCGGCTCCCACCGCACCCTGTGGCTGGAGGTGCGCGGGACGTCCGGGGAATGAGACGGGACGGCGATTGGTTGAACCACAAACCGTTTCGTCCGGCGCACACCCGGGCGGACTCGAACCCCCACCGGAATCCGGAGAAAAGAAGGATCATGCGCGTCGAGATCTGGAGCGACATCGCCTGCCCCTGGTGCTACATCGGCAAGGCCCGTTTCACGAAGGGGCTGGCCGAGTTCGCGCACCGCGACGAGGTGGAGGTGGTGTACCGCTCCTTCGAGCTCGACCCGAACGGCGCCAAGGGCGTCACCGCGCCCGTCCTGGAGATGCTCGCCCGCAAGTACGGCCGCACCCTCGACGAGGCGCGCGGCATGGAGGAGCACGTCGCCGCCAGCGCCCGCGCCGAGGGGCTGGAGTACCGCACCGAGGGCCGTGACCACGGCAACACCTTCGACATCCACCGCCTCCTGCACCTGGCCGCCGCCCGCGGCCGCCAGGAGCAGCTCCTCGACCTCGCCTTCCGCGCGAACTTCGCCGAGGAGCGGTCGGTCTTCGACGCGGAGGTGCTGCTCGCCCTCGCGGTGGAGGCCGGACTGGACGAGGCGGAGGCCAAGGCGGTCCTCGCCGACGACTCCGCCTACGCCGCCGAGGTGCGGGCCGACGAGCGCGAGGCGGCCGAACTGGGCGCCAACGCCGTCCCGTTCTTCGTCCTCGACCGCCGCTACGGCATCTCCGGCGGCCAGCCCGCCGAGGTGTTCACCCAGGCCCTGGAACAGGCCTGGGCCGGCCGTGAGGTCCCCGAGCCGGCCGCCGGCGCCGAGGCCTGCGAACCGGACGGGGCCTGCGCCGTACCCCAGGCCTGATCCGCCGACCCCGCACGGGCGCCCGCGTACCTCCCGTACCGGGCGCCCCGCCGCAGCCAGGTCCCGGCCCGCTCGGCGCGCCCGTCCCGCGGCCCGGCCGTAGGCTGGACGTACACGCGCACGGCGAGGGCCTCCGCCTGCTTCCGGCGCGTCAGTTCGCTTCGGTTTCAACCAGCTCGGGGACCCGACTCCTTTGCGGAAGGAGACCCCGATGACCGCCAAGAAGCGTACGTCCGCCGCCTCCGGGGCCGCCGCCACGGCGGACGGGCAGGAACAGCTCATCGCCTCGGCCAAGCAGTACATCCGTACCCACGGGTCCGGTTACCTCAAGGACCCGAACATCTCCTCCATCGGCATCGGCTACCGGGAGACCAACGGCCGGCGGACCAAGGAGCTCACCCTCCAGTTCACCGTCGACACCAAGGTGACCCCGGAGGGCCTGGCCCCGCTGCACACCAGGGAGATACCCCCGGTCATCGACCTCGGTGACGGCCGGACCCTGAGCACCGACGTGATCGAGCGCAGCTACCAGCCGCACTTCCTCGTCGTCCCCGAGGTGCCGACCCCGGAGCGCCAGAAGCGCGTCGACCCGGTCCGTCCCGGAGTCAGCGTCGGCAGCGTCCACCTTCACGCCGGAACCCTCGGCTGCATCGTCTTCGACAAGAACGACGGCGCCACCTGTCTGCTGAGCAACTGGCACGTGCTCAACGGCCGGAAGGGCCGGACGGGCGACGCGGTCGTCCAGCCGGGGACGGACGACGACAGCAGGTTCGCCGCCAACCGCCTCGGCGTCCTGCGGCGCGCCCACCTGGGCACGGCCGGCGACTGCGCCGTCTCGACCATCACGGAGCGCGGCGTCGAGACCGGCATCCTCGGCCTCGGGGTCACGCCGAAGCAGCTGGGCGAGCCGCACATCGACGACAAGGTCGTCAAGTCCGGCCGGACCACCGGCATCACGCACGGCATCGTGACCCGTCCCTTCGTCAAGGTCCGCGTCCCCTACGGGCCGCCGGTCGGGACGAAGGAGATCGAGTGCTTCGAGATCGGCCCCGACCCCCGGCACCCCGCGGCCGACGGGGAGATCAGCACGCACGGGGACTCCGGCTCGGCCTGGATGTTCAAGACGCGCTCGGGCCGGCCCTCGGACGTACTGGCCGGCCTGCACTTCGGCGGCGAGGACGCGTCCGCCCCCGAGGACCGGGCGCTGGCCTGCTTCCCGCGCGCGGTCTTCGAGCAGCTGAAGGTCACCCTGGACCGGCCGGCCGCCGTCTCGCCGGAATCCCTGACCACCGGGTACGACCCGGGATTCCTCGCCGTTCCGGTGGCCACCCCCTCGCTCAACCCCGCGATCAAGGACACCGCCGTACTGCTCGACGGCTCCGAGGTGATCCCGTACACCCACTTCTCGCTGGCGCTGAGCAAGCCGCGGCGCTTCGCGATCTGGGTGGCCTGGAACATAGACGGCGGCGCGCTCAAGGCCCTGAACCGCAAGGGGATCGAGTTCGTCAAGGACTCGCGGCTGCCGGCCGGGGACCAGGTCGACAACGACCTGTACAAGGGGAGGACCAACCGGCTCGACCGGGGCCACATCGCGCGTCGCGCCGACCTCTGCTGGGGCCCGCTGCCCGAGGCGCAGAAGGCCAACCGGGACTCGTTCTTCTACACCAACATCACTCCGCAGATGGACGACTTCAACCAGAGCATGCGGGGCGGCCTCTGGGGGAGGCTGGAGGACGCGGTGTTCGAGGACGTCGACGTCGACGACCTCAAGGTGAGCGTGTTCGGCGGACCGGTCTTCCAGGACGACGACCGCGTCTTCCGCGGGGTGGGGATCCCGCGCGCCTTCTGGAAGATCATCGTCTTCTCCGAAGGGGGCACGTTCAAGGCCAAGGCCTTCCTGCTGGCGCAGAACCTCGTCCTCCCCGAATCCCTGGACCTGGACGAGTTCCGCGTGTTCCAGGTCAAGGTCACCGAGGTCCAGAAGCAGGCCCACATCCGCTTCCCCGCCGTGATGACCGACGCCGACACCCTGGTGGTGCCGGAGTCGCTGGAGGAGCGCCTGCCGCTGGAGAGCCAGGCCGACATCGACTGGAGCTAGGAGGAGGCCGCCCGCCGCAGAAGCCCCTATTCATAAGCCTCTCTTTGAGGCTGCATGGAAAACTCGGCAATGGACTTTGGGATGGTCCTGGCGCAGAGTGGAGGCCATGGATCTTCCGCTCTCCGATGTGTCCCGCGTGTGCGCCGCCGAGTTCGCGCACTCCACCACCTACCTCAACACCGCCGGCGCCGGGGTGCTCCCGCGGGCCGCCGTCGCCGCGGTACGGGAGCTGGCCGAAGCGGCGGGGGCCGGACTGCCCGCCGGAGCGGGCGACTTCGACCGCGTCGAGCGGGTGCGGGCCTCCTTCGCCCGGCTGGTCGCGGTCGACCCGCGGCGCGTCGCCGTCGGGTCGTCCGTCGCCGCTCATGTGGGCCTGATCGCCGCGTCCCTGCCCGCCGGCGCCGAAGTCCTCGTTCCCGAGCGGGACTTCGCCTCCGTCATGAACCCCTTCGTGCTGCGCGGCGACCTCAAGGTCCGCTTCGCCCCGCTGGAGTCCCTCGCCGGAGCCGTCCGCCCGGACACCGCCCTGGTCGCGCTGAGCGCCGTACAGTCCGCCGACGGCCGGACGGCGGACCTCGCCGCCGTCCGCGCGGCGGCGGCCGCGCACGGGGCACGGGTGCTCGTGGACGCCACCCAGGCCGCCGGCTGGCTGCCCTTCGACGCCTCGCCGTACGCGTACACCGTCACCGGCGGCTACAAGTGGCTGCTCGGCGGCCGCGGCGCCTCGTACCTGACGGTCTCGCGGGAGGCGCAGCCCGGGCTGATCCCGCTGCACGCGGGCTGGGTGGCGGCCGAGTCCAAGTGGGACGCCGTCTACGGCCCGATGCGGCACCTGGCCGGCGACGCCCGCCGCTTCGACGAGTCCGCGGCCTTCCTCCCGTACTACGCCGCCGAACCCTCCCTGGCGCTGCTGGAGCGGATCGGCGTCGAGGCCGTCCATGCCCACGACACCGCCCTGGCCGCCCGCTACCGGGCCGGACTGGCCCGCCTCGGCCACGAGCCCGTGCCGGGGGACGCCGCGATCGTCTCCGTACCGGGCCTGGCCCACCGGCAGCCCGACCTGGCGGCCGCCGGCATCCACACCTCCGCCCGCGAGGGAGCCCTGCGGGCCTCCTTCCACCTCTACAACACGGAGGCGGACGTCGACCGGCTGCTGGACGTACTGTCCGGCTGACGGGGCTACCGCCAGGCGGCCGTGGCCGCCTCCAGGGCCGCCGCGGGGTCCGCCGACAGGGCCGACGCCAGGGCCCGCAGGGCCGTCGCGACCGACTCCGGCGAGGCCGCCGGGCCGTAGTGGTTGACCCGGACCATCTCCTGCGCCAGCGCCCCGCCGCCCGCCGCGAGCGGGGCCGACGCGTCCGCCGCCAGGGCCTTGCTCACCACCAGCGAGGCCTCCGGCACCCGCAGCGTGGTCGCCACCGGGGCGGCCTGCGCCGGGTCCCCGACCCACGGGGCCAGCCCGAGTGCGGCCGCACCCGCCCGGGTGGCCCGGGCCGCCGCCGCGTGCCGGCCGAGCACGCCCTCCAGGCCCTCGCCCGCGATCCGGTCCAGGCAGGCCTCCAGCGCCAGCATCTCCAGCTGCGCGGGCGCGTGGAGCAGCGTCTTGCGGCCCCCGTCGATCCAGCGCTCCTTCCAGTCCAGGAGGGAGAGGTACGAGCGGCGCGGCGCCGCCGGGTTGGCCGCGAACCGCTCCCAGGCCCGCTCACTCACCGACACCGCCGAGACCCCCGCCGGCCCGCCCATCGCCTTCTGCGCGCCGATCACGCACAGGTCCACGCCCCACGCGTCCGGCAGCAGCGGTTCGGCGCCCACCGAGGCGACCGCGTCCAGCATGAACAGCGCCCCGTGGGCCCGTACGGCCTCGCCGATCTCCGCGACCGGGTTGGTGTTGCCGGTGGCCGCCTCCGCGTGCACCAGCGAGACGAAGTCGATCTCCGGGTGCTCCGCCAGGGCGCGGGCGACCTGCTCCCCGCTCACCGCCGTGTCGAAGGGCACCGCCAGGTCCACCACGTTCGCCCCGGCGTCGCGCAGCCAGTTGCCGAACGTGGTCCCGTACGGCCCGGTGACCACGTTCAGCGCCGTCGAACCCGGCCGCGCCCCCGAGCGGATGCAGCCCTCCAGCGGCAGCAGCGCCTCGCCCTGGGTGATCACCACGTCGTGCCGGGTCTCCAGCAGCCGCGCGACGTCCCGCTCGACGGAGGCGAAGCGCTCGGCGGTCAGCGGCGGGAGGTCCAGGAGGGGGTGGGTCACGGCGGTGCTCTCTTCGTCCGGGGTCACCGGCCGAGCCTACCCAGCGCGCACGTACAGTGCGGACATGAGTGATCTGGGCGGTGTGCTCCATGTGAAGGGACGCGTGCTCGTCGGGCCCCACGAGGTCCGCGACGAGCTCTGGGTCGTCGGCGGACGGATCTCCTACGAGCGGCCGGCCGCCGCCCGCGAGGTCACCACCGTCACCGGCTGGGCCCTGCCGGGCCTGGTCGACGCGCACTGCCACGTCGGCCTCGACGCGCACGGCCCGGTCGACGCCGCGACCGCCGAGGCGCAGGCCCTCACCGACCGGGACGCGGGCACCCTCCTCATCCGCGACGCGGGCTCCCCGTCCGACACCCGCTGGATCGACGACCGCGAGGACCTCCCGAAGATCATCCGGGCGGGCCGGCACATCGCCCGCACCCGGCGCTACATCCGCAACTACGCGCACGAGATCGAGCCGCCGCAGCTCGTCGAGTACGTCGCCCGGGAGGCCCGGCGCGGCGACGGCTGGGTCAAGCTGGTGGGGGACTGGATCGACCGCGAGGCCGGCGACCTGACGGCCTGCTGGCCGCGCGCCGAGGTCGAGGCGGCCATCGCCGAGGCGCACCGGCTGGGCGCCCGGGTCACCGCCCACTGCTTCGCCGAGGACTCGCTGCGCGACCTCGTCGAGGCGGGCATCGACTGCATCGAGCACGCCACCGGGCTGACCGAGGACACCATCCCGCTGTTCGCGGAGCGCGGCGTCGCGATCGTCCCGACCCTCGTCAACATCGCGACGTTCCCGAAGCTGGCGGCGGGCGGCGAGGCCAAGTTCCCCCGCTGGTCGGCGCACATGCGCAGGCTCCACGAGCGGCGCTACGACACCGTCCGCGCGGCCTGGGACGCGGGCATCGGGGTGTACGTCGGCACGGACGCGGGCGGCTCCCTGCCGCACGGGCTGGTCGCCGCCGAGGTGCAGGAACTCGTGCGGGCCGGGATCCCGCCGCTCGACGCCCTCTCGGCGACGGCCTGGACGGCCCGCGAGTGGCTCGGCAGGCCCGGCCTGACCGAGGGGGCACCCGCCGACCTGGTGGTCTACGGATCCGATCCGCGGGCCGACGTACGGGTGCTGGCGCAGCCGGAACGGGTGGTCGTGAACGGGGCCGTCCGCGCCTGAGCCGGACCGGCGGGCCGCGGCACGGAGTTGACCGGGCGTGACGCGGCCCCCGTTCCGGTCGTTGTACTTGCCCGGCCGGCGACGGTGATGCGGTTCGCCGTGTGACACGTGGGAACTCCCGTGCCGCATGGGGCGTGACAAATCGAATACACGCATGGAAACCACCCGTTGGAGTGAACTCACGCCAGGTGGCTACCCGTTCACTCACAGTGCGTAAAGATGGCGGACGTCGAAGCCGTCGGCGCGCGCGATGTCCCCCATTGGCGCCGCGACGGCACCCATCTCCCCGGGGGTTCCACCATCTTGAACAGCAACACCTTCCGCCTGCCCGCGGCCGTTCTGCTCGCCACGGGGGCGGTCGCCCTGCTCGCCGCGCCGCCCGCCCTCGCCACGGACGGCGGCGGCAGCGGCGGCGGCCGGGGCACCTCCGGAGCCGTCGTCCTGCGGACCGGACTGGACGTGGGCCTGCTCAACAAGGCCGTGCACGTACCGCTGGAGGCCACCCTCAACGAGGTCAGCGCCCCCGCCACGGCCGAGAAGACGGCCCTCACCGTGACCCTCGACGGAGCCGAGCAGGGCCGGCCGGTGGACGTGCTCAAGGCGGAGGCCGCCACCGCGAAGGCGACCGCCGACGAGAACGGCGCCCGCGCCGAGGCGAACCTCGCCCACGCCAGGGTGCACGTCCCGGGCCTGCCTGCGCTCTCCCTCATCGAGGTGGAGAAGGTCACCTCCAAGGCCGTCTGCGAGGCCGGGAAGAAGCCGGTCGCCACCGCGAACGTCCTCGGCACCGTCACCGCGCTCGGCAAGAAGGTCACGCTGACGGCCGGCGGCCCCACCGAGGTCGAGGTCCCGGGTGTCGGCAAGGTCTCCCTGGAGCTCTCCGGCACGCAGACCACCTCCACCACCGCGGCGGCGGCCGCGCTCCGCCTGAAGGTGTCGGTGAACCCGCTGAACCTCAACGTGGCGCAGGTCGACGGCGAGGTCGTCCTGGCCGAGGCCCACTGCGAGGCCCCCGCGGCGGCCGCCAAGCCCGCGACGAAGCCGGACGTCAAACCGCAGACCGCCGTCGCCGCGCCCACCCAGGCCAACCTCGCCGAGACCGGGGCCGGGTCGGTCACCCCGTGGATCGCGGGCGGGGCCCTGCTGCTGCTCGGCGCGGGCGCGACCGCGCTCGTCGTCACCCGGCGCGGCCGGACCTCCTGACCCGGCCGCAGGCCGCGCTCCGGCCCCGGTCAGCGGGTCGCGCGCGTCAGCCCCTGGCCGGCCGCGCCCCGCGAGGTCACGGCCGAGGTGACCTCCTTGTCCACCCGGGCGTACTCGGCCCGCTTCGCGGCGGACAGGCCGCCGTCCCCGTCGGCGCAGGAGGCACAGACGACGCGGAACGGCGGCCCCATGTCCGAGTACTGGGTGAGGTATTCGGCCTTGACCACCTCCCAGCGGCCCGGATGCGAGGCCGCCGGGGCGAAGGTGAAACGGGGGATCGAGGACATGTTGCCGCGCGCCTTGTCGGCCTCGTAGAAGCTGGCGATCTGGTCGCCCATGCCGTAGACGACCCAGGTGCCGTTGATCTTCTCGTAGGGCTGCGGGACGTGGTTGTGCGTACCGATGATCAGATCGATGTCGGGGAGGCCGTCCGGCCCGCGCGAGGCGGTCAGCGCCTGTGCCAGGTCCTTCTGCTGCTGGTCGGGAGCGGTCTGCCACTCGGTGCCCCAGTGGACGCTGAGGACGACGACGTGCGCCCCGGCCGCCCGGGCCGCGCGGGCGTCGGCGATGATCCGGGCCTGGTCGATGAGGTTCACGGCCCAGGGCTTGCCGGCCGGGAGCGGTATCCCGTTCGTGCCGTACGTGTAGTCCAGCTGGGCGACCTTCGCGCCGCCGGCGGACAGCAGCGCGGGGGCCTTGGCCTCCTCGGGGCGGCGGGCCGAGCCGACGTGCTTGAGGCCGACGCGGTCGAGGTGGTCGAGGGTCCGCGAGAGCCCGTCGAACCCGTCGTCGAGGGTGTGGTTCGAGGCGGTGGAGCAACTGTCGTACCCGGCGTCCTTGAGGGCGTCGGCCAGTTGGTGGGGGGCCTTGAAGGCGGGGTAGCCGGTGTAGGGGCCGCCGGGCTTTCCGTACGGTATCTCGTGATGGCATATCGCCAGGTCGGCGGCGGAGACGACGGGCTTGACGCCGGCGAGTATCTTGCGGAAGTCGTACCCGGTGCCCGCGGCGTCGTCCGCGGCGCGCTGGATGATGGACGGGTACGGGATGACGTCCCCGGTCGCCACGAGGGTGAACGGCGCCCCGGTGGGAGCCGTCGGCTTCGTCTGGAGCCGCTGTTCGGTGCCGACGGCCGCGCCGTTCTCCAGCAGCCGGGGCACGGCGTAGACCCCGCCGCCGATCACCCCCACGGCCACCAGCCCCATGGTGATGCGCGTCGCCGCCCTCATGTCCCGTCCCCCGTCCGTGATTTGTTCCCCCGCCATGCTAGGCCGTGTCTTTTGGATCAGGCCGGGTCAGGGCGCGGTCAGCGCGAGGGCGTGGTCCAGGGCCTGGAGCAGGCGGCCCGTCGTCGCCCGGTCGCGGACCGCCAGGCGGAGCCAGGACGCGTCCAGCCCCGGAAACGTGTCACCGCGCCGCACCGCGAACCCCAGCGCCCGCAGCCGCGTACGGACCTCCGCCGCGCCGGGGATCCGGACCAGGACGAACGGGCCCTCGGCCACCCCCGAGACCTCCACCTCCTCGAACTCCGCCAGCCCCGCCAGCAGGTGCGCCCGGTCCACCGCGATCCGCCGCGCCGCCTCCTCCGCCTCCGCGAGGGCCTCCGGCGCCACGCACGCCTCCGCCGCCACCAGGGCCGGCGTGGACACCGGCCACAGCGGCTGCGCCGCCGCCAGCTTCGCGACGACCTCCGGCTCGGCCAGCACGTAACCGATCCGCAGCCCCGCCAGACCCCACGTCTTCGTCAGGCTGCGCAGCACCACCAGCCCCGGCACGTCCATCCGCCCGGCCAGGGCCTCCCGCTCGCCGGGGACCGCGTCCATGAAGGCCTCGTCCACCACCAGGGTCCGGCCCGGCCGGGCCAGCGCGGCCAGCACCCCCGCCGGGTGCAGGACCGACGTCGGGTTGGTGGGGTTGCCCACCACCACCAGGTCCGCCTCCTCCGGCACCGCCGCCGGATCCAGCCGGAACCCGTCCGCCGCCCGCAGCACCACCCGCTCCACCCGGTGCCCGGCGTCCCGCAGGGCCGCCTCCGGCTCGGTGAACTGCGGGTGCACCACCACCGGCCGCTCCGCGCCCAGCGCCCGCGCGATCAGCACGAACGCCTCCGCCGCCCCCGCCGTCAGCAGCACCCGCTCGACCGGCAGCCCGTGCCGCCGGGCCACCGCGGCCCGGGCCGCCCGGCCGTCCGGGTACGCCGCGAGGTCCCCCAGGGAGGCCGCGATCCGCTGCTTGAGCCACTCCGGCGGCGTGTCCGACCGTACGTTCACCGCGAGGTCCACGAGCGCGCCGCCCGCGTCGGCCACCTCCGCGTCCCCGTGATGGCGCAGGTCGTGCTCCTCGGCGGTGGCCACCGCGCAGGTCGCCGCCACCGAACGGCGCTTGGGCACGAGGAGCTCCCCGCCGCCCGCCAGCGCCGCCGCCTCCGCCACCGAGGCGGTCCCGGCGGCCTCGCGCACGGCCGGCGAGGGGTGCGGTACGGGGATCCGCGCGAGCTCCTCGGCGGGGTAGCCCACCAACGGCACGCCGAAACGTTCCGCCGCACCCGCGATCCCCGGCTCCAGGGTCTTCGAGTCCACCGTGGCCAGGGCCGTCACCGCCCCGGCCGTCAGCCCCGCCCCGCGCAGGGTCTCCTCGACCAGCGCGCAGACCTCCGCCACGGAAACCCCCGCGCGTCCCCCGACCCCGACCACCAGCCGCGTCACGTACTCGCCCACCGGGATCCTCCCTCCGTACTGGTGTCCGTCGTCTGTCTGTCGTCATCACGTTGGCGTCCGCCACCCGCGCGGCGGAAGTGCGCACGGCGCCGCCAGTCGGTATCCAGGGGCACATGGCGGTGATCGTGGCTCTGGGCGCGTTCCTGATGACGCTGGCGGGCGGTTGGACGGCGCAACGCGTCACCGACCGCCGCCACCTCGTCCTGGGTCTGGCCGGCGGGCTGATGCTCGGCGTCGTCGGCCTCGACCTGCTCCCGGAGGCCCTCCACGCGGCCGGCCAGGAGGTCTTCGGCGTCCCGCTCGCCCTGCTGCTCTTCGTGGCCGGCTTCCTCGTCGCCCACGTCGCGGAACGCCTGCTCGCCGTACGGCAGGCCGCCCACGGGGGCAGCAACGGGGAAGGCCCCGGGCACGACCACGGCGGCCGCGTCCCGCAGGTCGGGCTCACCGCCGCCGCGGCGATGGTCGGCCACAGCCTCGCCGACGGAGTGGCCCTCGGCGTCGCCTTCCAGGTCGGCGGCGGGATGGGCGTGGCCGTCGCGCTGGCCGTCATCACCCACGACTTCGCCGACGGGTTCAACACGTACACGCTCACCCGCCTGTACGGGAACGCCCGCCGCAAGGCGCTGATGATGCTCTTCGCCGACGCCGCGGCCCCCGTCGTGGGCGCCGCGTCCGCCACGCTGTTCACCCTTCCGGAGGAACCCCTCGGGGCGTACCTCGGATTCTTCGGCGGAGTCCTGCTCTACCTGGCGGCCGCCGAGATCCTGCCCGAGGCGCACCACCGGCACCCCGCCCTGTCCACACTGCTGTGCACGGTGGGCGGGGTGGCCGGGATCTGGCTGGTGGTCGGTCTGGCGGACTGAGCGGACCGGTCCGGCGGTGGTCACCGGCCGGCTGCCGCGAAGTCCGCCGCGGCCGCCGCGAAGCGGGCCGCCACGGACGGCTGCGCCGCCCAGTGCGTGTGCAGGTAGCTGGCGTGGACGTTCCCCCGGACGAAGCCCTCGACGCGGCGTTCGGGGTGCGTGAACCCCCACGCCGGCGCGGCCCCGGCACCCGGCTCGACCACCGTCCGGTGGAACTCGTGGCCCCGCAGCCGGGTGCCGGCCGCCGCGAGCGGGCTGTCCGACACCGCCACCGCCTCGCGGTAGCCGAGCGTGAGGCGCTCCGACATCCGGGCGTCGGCGTCGAGCACCCCGCACATGGGCTTCCCGTCCAGGGAGCGCGCCAGGTAGAGGAGGCCCGCGCACTCCGCGGCGACCGGACCGCCGGCCGCGGCGAAGGCGGCCACGGCCGCGCGGAGCGGTTCGTTCGCGGACAGCTCGGGGGCGTAGACCTCCGGGAAGCCGCCGCCGATCACCAGGCCGGTGGTGCCCTCGGGGAGCGCCTCGTCGTGGAGGGGGTCGAAGGTGACCACCTCCGCGCCGGCGGCGCGCAGCAGCTCGGCGTGCTCGGCGTACGAGAAGGTGAACGCGGGGCCGCCCGCTACGGCGATGAGAGGTCCCCCGCCCCGCCCGGCCGGATTGCCGCCCGCCGAGGCCGGACGCATCGGGACCGCCGCAAGTGCGGCCTCCGCCGACCACGCCCCGCCCGTCAGGGGCGGGGCCGTACGGGCCAGGGCCAGCAGGGCGTCCAGGTCGCAGCCCGAGCGGACCTGGTCCGCCAGGGCGGCCACCGCCGCCAGCGCGTCGGCGCGGCGCTCCGCCACCGGGACCAGGCCCAGGTGCCGGGACGGGGTCGCCACCTGGGGGGCCCGCCGCAGGACGCCGAGGACCGGCGTGCCGGCCTCCTCCAGGGCCTCCCGGAGCATGGCCTCGTGCCGGTCGGAGCCCACCTTGTTCAGGATGACCCCGCCGAGGCGCACCTGCGGGTCGAACGAGGCGAAGCCGTGCACCAGCGCCGCCACCGAACGCGACTGCGAGGAGGCGTCGACCACCAGCACCACCGGCGCCCGCAGCAGCTTCGCCACCTGCGCCGTCGACGCCAGCTCGCCCCGCCCCGCGGCCCCGTCGTAGAGCCCCATCACGCCCTCGACCACCGCGAGGTCGCACCCGGCGGCCCCGTGCGCGAACAGCGGGGCCACCAGTTCCGGCCCGCACATGAACGCGTCGAGGTTGCGCCCCGGCCGGCCCGTGGCCAGCGCGTGGTAGCCGGGGTCGATGTAGTCGGGCCCGGCCTTGTGCGGGGACACGGCCAGGCCGCGCTCCGCGAAGGCCGCCATCAGGCCCGTCGCCACGGTGGTCTTGCCGCTGCCGGAGGACGGCGCGGCGATGACCAGCCGCGGCACACTGGACGAGGTCACCACTCGATGCCCTTCTGGCCCTTCTGGCCGGCGTCCATCGGGTGCTTGACCTTGGTCATCTCGGTGACCAGGTCCGCGAACTCCATGAGCTTCTCGGGGGCGTTGCGGCCGGTGATGACCACGTGCTGGGTACCGGGACGGTTGCGCAGCACCTCGATGACCTCGTCGACGTCGATCCAGCCCCAGTGCATCGGGTACGCGAACTCGTCGAGCACGTACAGCCGGTGCGTCTCGGCGGCCAGGTCGCGCTTGACCTGCTCCCAGCCCTCCTTCGCCGCCTGCTCGTTGTCGAGCTGCGCGTCGCGCTGCACCCAGGACCAGCCCTCGCCCATCTTGTGCCAGACGACGGAGCCGCCCTCGCCGGAGGCGCCCAGCACCTTCAGCGCGTTCTCCTCGCCGACCTTCCACTTCGCCGACTTGACGAACTGGAACACCCCGATCGGCCAGCCCTGGTTCCAGGCGCGCAGCGCCAGCCCGAAGGCGGCCGTCGACTTGCCCTTGCCGGGGCCGGTGTGGACGAAGACGAGCGGGCGGTTACGGCGCTGACGCGTCGTGAGTCCGTCGTCGGGAACGACGGTCGGCTGTCCCTGCGGCATTACGCGGCCCTCCTGGTGGCGCTGTTGGACATCGCAGTGTTGGTCACTGCGCTACGTACGTTCTTCACGAGCCCGGCCAGCGAGTCGGCCCGCAGCCCGTCGAGGGTCACGGCGTGCGCGCCCAGATCGGCGGCCAGCACCCCCGCGAGCCCCAGCCGGACCGGCCCCGACTCGCAGTCCACGACCACCGACGCGACGCCCTCGGCGGCCAGCAGCCGGGCGCTGCGCCCGGACAGTTCGCGCGGGTCGCCGCCGACGGCCCCGGCCGAGGTGGCCCGCCCGTCGGTGACGACCACCAGCAGCGGGCGGCGGGACGGGTCCCTCAGCCGCTCGATCCGCAGCACCTCGTGGGCCTTGAGCAGGCCCGCCCCGAGGGGGGTGCGGCCGCCGGTCGGCAGCTTCTCCAGCCGGGCCGCGGCCGCGTCCACCGAGGAGGTGGGCGGCAGCGCCAGGTCGGCCCCCGCGCCGCGGAAGGTGATCAGGCCGACCTTGTCCCGGCGCTGGTAGGCGTCGAGGAGCAGGGAGAGCACGGCCCCCTTGACGGCGCTCATGCGCTGCCGGGCGGCCATCGAGCCGGAGGCGTCGACGCAGAACAGCACGAGGTTGCCCTCGCGGCCCTCGCGGGTCGCCTGCCGCAGGTCGTCCTTGCGCACGACGAGCCCGCGCCCCGAGCGGCCGCGCGCCTTCTGGTGCGGGGCGGCGGCGTGCACGGTGGCCGCCAGGTGCAGCTTCGTCAGCTGCCCCCGGGGGCGCTGGGCGCCGGTGGTGCGGCCGTGCGCGGTCCGGGCCCGCGAACGCCGGCCGGCCGCGCCCTCGCCCAGGCCGGGCACGCTCAGCATCTTGGTGCGGAAGGGCTCGGCGGCCGCCACGGCGGCCTGCTCGGCCCCGCCGGCCCCGCCCTGTGGGGCGGAGGGCTGGGCCTCGGGGGCCTCCTCCTGCTGCGGCGCGTCCGGGGTGTGCCCGGTCTCGGGGCCGCCGCCCTGCGGGGGCACCCCGCCGCCGTCCCCGCCGGGGCCGCCGTCGCCGCCGTCGTCCGGGCCCTCCGGCTCCGGGTCGGGCTCCGGCTCCTCGTCGGGGAAGCCGTCCAGGATCTCGTCGAGCTTGTCCTCGTCCAGTCCGGGCGCGTCGAAGGGGTTGCGCCGGCGGCGGTGCGGCAGTGCCAGCAGCGCCGCCTGCCGGACGTCCTCCTTCAGGACGGAGGTCCGCCCGGCCCAGGCGGCCAGGGCGGTCGCCGTACGGGCCATCACGATGTCGGCGCGCATGCCGTCCACCTCGAAGCCGGCGCAGGTGGCGGCGATCTGGAGCAGCGCGGTGTCCCCGAGCGCCACCTGCGGGAGCAGCGCCCGCGCGGCCACGACCCGGGCCCGGACCTCGCTCTCGTCACCGGCCCAGCGGGCGGCGAAGCCCGCGGGATCGTCCTCGTACGCGAGCCGGCGGCGCACCACCTCGACGCGCTGCGCCGGCTCCCGGGAGGCCGCGACCTCCACGGTCAGCCCGAACCGGTCGAGCAGCTGCGGACGCAGCTCGCCCTCCTCGGGGTTCATGGTGCCGACGAGGAGGAAGCGGGCGGCGTGCCGGACGGACACGCCCTCGCGCTCCACGTACGAGGCGCCCATCGCGGCCGCGTCGAGGAGGAGGTCGATGAGGTGGTCGTGCAGCAGGTTGACCTCGTCGACGTACAGGATCCCGCGGTGCGCGTCGGCCAGGAGGCCGGGCTCGAAGGCCTTGACGCCCTCGGCGAGGGCCCGCTCGATGTCCAGGGCGCCGACGAGGCGGTCCTCGGAGGCGCCGACGGGCAGCTCGACCATGCGGGCGGGGCGCTCGGCGCCGGGGCCCGGCTCGTGTGGGCCGTCCGGGCAGGCCGGGTCGGGCGCGGCGGGCGCGCACGAGAACCGGCAGCCGGGGACGACGTCCACCCGGGGGAGGAGGGCGGAGAGCGCGCGCACGGCGGTGGACTTGGCGGTTCCCTTCTCACCGCGCACGAGCACACCGCCGACCGCGGGGCTCACGGCGTTGAGCAGGAGCGCCAGCCGCAGGTCGGTCTGGCCGACCACTGCGGTGAACGGGTAGGGCGTGCTCATGGGTTGCTCACTCCTCCTGTGCGGGTGTGCTTGCGCGGGCTGTCGGGGGCGGGGGTGCCGTTTCCTGGGGGCTCGGAGGAAGGGCGGGGCGGGGAGAAGCCCCGCAGGGCCCGGGCCGTCACGGGGCGCCCGGGGGGAGGAACGGCAGCCCGGACGGGGCGCCGGACTCGATCAACGCCAGCAGCGCAGCGGTGTCGGCGTGTTCCTCGATCAGATCCCCCAGCAGGTCCAGCTGTTCCTCCCGCAACGCGGAGAACGACGTGGACGGCGCCGGGACGAAGCGGCGCCCGGCAGCCGCCGCCACCTCCCGGAGGAACGCCCGGCGGAAGCCGTCCGACTCCAGCGAGCCGTGCCAGTGCGTGCCCCACACCGACCCCACCCGGCACCCGTCCAGGAACGGCTCGCCGCCCAGTACCTCGGCCACGCCGTGGTGGATCTCGTAGCCCGAGACCTCCTCGCCCAGCGCCGTGCCGACCGGCCGTGCCAGGGTCTTCTCCGCCGCGAAGCGCACCCGCACCGGCAGCAGCCCCAGCCCCGCCACCGAGCCCGCCTTCGACTCGACCTCGTCCTCGATGTGCTCGCCGAGCGCCTGGAAGCCGCCGCAGATGCCCAGCACCGGACGCCCCTCAGCGGCGCGCCGTGCCAGCGCGTCGGCCAGGCCCCGCTCCCGCAGCCACTGCAGCGCCTTCACCGTGCCGCGCGTACCCGGTACGACGACCAGGTCCGCGTCGGCCAGTTCCTCGGCCCGGTCCACGAACCGCACGACCACGCCCGGCTCCGCCGCCAGCGCGTCGACGTCGGTGAAGTTCGACATCAGCGGCACCGCGCACACCGCGACCCGCAGCACGTCCTCGCCGACCGGCGGGGCCACCACGGACTCGCGGACCGCACCCCGCAGGGAGACCCGCAGCCCGTCCTCCTCGTCGATGCCCAGCCCGTGCCGGAACGGAAGGACCCCGTACGTCGCCCGCCCCGTCAGGCCGCGCAGCATCTCCATGCCCGGCTCCAGCAGGGACACGTCGCCGCGGAACTTGTTGACCATGTATCCGGCGATCAGCGACTGGTCCTCGGGCGACAGCAGCGCCGTCGTCCCGAAGAAGGACGCGAAGACCCCGCCCCGGTCGATGTCGCCGACCACCACCACCGGGAACCGCGCGGCCCGCGCGATGCCCATGTTCACGATGTCGGTCCGGCGCAGGTTGATCTCGGCCGGACTGCCCGCCCCCTCGCAGATCACGGCGTCATACGTGCCCCGCAGCTGCTCCAGGCAGTCCGTGACGATGCCGAGCAGCTGCTCCTGGCGGCCGCCGTGGTAGCCGCGGGCGCTCATCTCGCCCACCGGCTTGCCCAGCAGCACCACCTGGCTGCTGCGGTCGCTCCCCGGCTTGAGCAGGACCGGGTTCATCAGCGCGGTCGGCTCCACCCGGGCGGCCTGGGCCTGCATCGCCTGGGCCCGGCCGATCTCCGCGCCCTCGCGGGTCACGAACGAGTTCAGCGACATGTTCTGCGCCTTGAACGGGGCCACCTTCACGCCCTGGCGGGCCAGCCAGCGGCAGATGCCCGCCGTGACGACGCTCTTGCCCGCGTCGGACGTCGTCCCCGCGACCAGCAGTCCGCCCCCGCGCCTCGTGCCGCTCATGCCCGACCCCTCTTCCTCTTCGCCGTCGCCGTCACCGCGCACCGGACGGCCACGCAGGCGCCCAGCGCCAGCCAGGTCACCCGCCGCGACAGCCGTACCGCCCGCTCGATGTCCGCGACCTCCACAGGCCGCCCCCGCTCCCCGTTCAGCACGGCCCGGTGTTCGACCCGTCCCGCGTAGGACAGGGTCCCGCCCAGCCGGACGCCCAGCGCCCCGGCGAAGGAGGCCTCGACCGGGCCGGCGTTGGGGCTGGGGTGGGCGGCGGCGTCGGCGCGCCAGGCCCGTACGGCGCCCCGCCGGTCGGGGCCGGCGGCCACGGCGGCGAGCGCCGTCAGCCGTGCGCCGGGCCAGCCGGCGAGGTCGTCGAGGCGGGCGGAGGCCCAGCCGTAGCGCAGGTAGCGGGGCGACTTGTGGCCCACCATCGCGTCGAGGGTGTTCACGGCGCGGAAGGCGAGCAGACCGGGCACCCCGGCGACGGCGCCCCACACCAGGGCGCCTACCACCGCGTCGGAGGTGTTCTCCGCGACGGACTCCACGACGGCCCGTGCCATCTGCGGGCCGTCCAGGGCCTGCGGATCGCGTCCGCACAGGTGGGGGAGGCGTTCGCGGGCCACCTCGGTGTCCCCGGCGGCGAGCGCCCCGCCGATGGCCCGGGCCTCCCGGCCGAGCGTGGTGCCGCCGACGACGGCCCAGGTGGCCGCGGCGGTCAGGGCGATACGGGCGGCCGCGGGCCGGGAGCGCACGGCGCGTGCGCCCAGCGCTCCGACGGCGGCGGCCGCGCCGGCGCATACGAGGGTGTGCAGGACGCCCCGGGCGCGGTCGTCGCGCCACAGGGCGCGCTCCACGGCGGCGGCGGCTCGTCCGAAGGCGGCCACGGGGTGCCCTCGGCGGGGATCCCCGAGGATCCGGTCGCCGATCAGGCCCGCCGTGACGCCGTACGCGAAGACGCGGTCGGCACGCATGGTGGCAGGTATGTCCTCACTCAGGGTCCGCGCCCTGGTTCGACGTGTCCGGCGGCGAGAGTTCCTGGCTCCCGGGGCGCACGCGCGGCGTGCGTTCCCCGGTGACAGTGGCGGGACCGCGCCGGAATCGCACCGGACTTCCTCTCCATGCCGCCGTATTGGCTCGGGCAGTCCACCACGCCCCGCGAACGCCCGTCAACTTACCGTTGACCTGCGGTGGGACGGGGGGCGATCAGGGGGTGGCCAGGGGCCGCGGGTACGCCGCGGGTACGCCGCGGGTACGCGAAAACTCCCCCCGGGGATTCCCGGGGGGAGTTCTCGTACGCGGTGTCGCCTCGCGGAGACGGGGTGGGTCTCAGCTGACGATCAGGTAGATCCCGTAGGCCACGGCCGCCGCGCAGAGCGCGAAGCAGGCGTAGGCGCCGCTGCGGGCCAGGGCGGCGGTGCCGCCCTGCTCGGTGGCGGCCTCGTGCTTGGAGAGGCCCACCAGGCCCAGGCTGAACAGGGCCACGAGGGCGACGGTCGCGGAGAGGCTGACCCCGAAGACGGAGCCGAGTGCTGCCCAGTCGATCTTCATACTGCCGATTCCTCTGTCGTTCTCGGGATCAGACCGCGGCGGCCGGAGCCGTCGGGGTCGCCGGGTTCGCCGTGGCGGCCGGGATGGTGGCCTTGAGGTCCTCGTCGGTCACCGCGGCGGTGGTGCCGGCGGCCGGAGGGACGGCCACGGCCGCGATGGCGGTGGTGACCACGCCGGGCTGCTCGGCGTCGTCGGCCGCGCCGGCCTCGTTGACGTTGGTGTGGTCGACGACCTGGCGGCGCGAGATCAGCCAGATGGCGACGCAGGAGCCGACGAGGAAGAGCGCGACGGCGGCGACGCCGATGTCACCCGTACGCATGACCCGCTCGGCGCCCGCGGAGACCAGGGCGGCGGCCGGCAGGGTCAGGCCCCACGCGACGAACATGCGGGTGGCGGTGGACCAGCGGACCACACCGCCCTTGCGGCCGAGGCCCGCACCCATCACCGCGCCGGAGCAGGCGTGGGTGGTGGAGAGGGAGAAGCCGAGGTTGGAGGAGGCCAGGATGACGCTCGCGGCCGAGGTTTGGGCGGCGAAGCCCTGCTGCGGGTGCAGGTCGGTCAGGCCGCTGCCCATGGTGCGGATGATCCGCCAGCCGCCCAGGTAGGTGCCCATCGCGATGGCCGTACCGGCGGAGACGATGACCCAGACCGGCGGGTTCGAGCCGGGGGCGAGGGCGCCGCCGGCGACCAGGGCCAGGGTGATGATGCCCATCGTCTTCTGCGCGTCGTTGGTGCCGTGCGCGAGGGAGACCAGACCGGCCGAGGCGATCTGACCCGCCTTGTAGCCCTTGGCGGAGGTCTTCTCGCCGACCTTGCCGTTCAGCTTGTACGTGACCTTGGCGGCCAGCATCGCGGCCACACCGGCCACGATCGGAGCGGCGACGGCCGGGATGAGCACCTTGGTGACGACGACGCTGCCGTTGACCGCGCCGAGGCCGGCCGAGGCGACCGCAGCACCGATCAGGCCGCCCATCAGGGCGTGCGAGGAGCTTGAGGGCAGTCCGACCAGCCAGGTGACGAGGTTCCAGAGGATCGCGCCGACGAGCGCGGCGAAGATCACTTCCGGCTGGATGCCCTCTTCGTTGACGAGACCCTTGGAGATCGTCTTGGCGACCTCCACGGACATGAACGCGCCGACGAGGTTGAGCACGGCGGACATGGCCACCGCCGTCTTGGGCTTGAGGGCGCCGGTCGAGATGGTGGTCGCCATCGCGTTGGCTGTGTCGTGGAAACCGTTCGTGAAGTCGAACACGAGAGCGGTGATGATCACGATCCCGAGGAGAAGCGTTATGTGCTCCATTTACCCAGGCTTCTGTTTGGCGTCAGTGGCTCGCCGACCGTAGGCAACCTGGGTGAACGGAAGATGAACTGACTCGGGCGGTGTGGTGTCCCCGGGTGGCCTCTCATCAGGCCCTTCGTCCCGATTCTGTCGTAGTTATCGCCATTCATGCACGTCAGGGGCAGGTAAACGGAACCTTCCGGCGGGGCGCCGGGGCCCGTTCGCACCCGCCCCGGCGGCGGCGAAAGAGAGCTAGATCACTCCGCTTTCCGCAGCGCCCTCCGGTGGCCGCCGCGACCCCGCGCCCCGACACTGGAGCGGTGCGTACCGCCACTGCGACGGCCGCGGCCGTCACCACGACCCTCATCGGTGCCGGAGCGGCCGCGGCCCTGGCCGGCCGGTACGCCGCCGATGCCGCCCTGCGGCCCGAACCCGGCCGCCCCCTGCCCGGCGGCCCCCGGCTGAGCGTCCACTCCGCCGACGGCGACCGGGTCGTGCTCACCCGCTCCCTGGCCTCCCTGCGCCCCGGCGTCCACGGGCTCACCGCTCCCGGGATCCACGCCGCGGTCGGCCCCGTCCTCGACGGCGTACCGCACGGCCCGGACACCGTCGTACGCCGCCTCCTGCGCGTCACCCACGGCACCCTCGACCCCGGTACCCGCGTCACCCTCACCCCGCAGGTGTACGCGGGCAACCCGCGCACCGCCCTCGGGCTGGAGCACGCCGACGTGGACGTCCCCGGCGAGCTCGGCCCGCTCCCCGCCTGGTTCCTGCCCGGCGCCCGGCGGACCTGGGTGATCACCGTCCACGGACTCGGCGCCGGCCGGGAGCACCCGATGGTGGTCATGCCCTTCCTGCACCGCCTCCGGCTCCCGGTCCTCGCCCTCGGCTACCGGGGCGACCTCGGCGCCCCCGCGCCCCCGGACGGCATCGGCCACCTCGGTGAGTCCGAGTGGCGGGACCTGGACGCCGCCGTCCGCTACGCCCTGCGCTACGGGGCCCGGCGCATCGTCCTGCACGGCTGGTCCACCGGGGCCGCCATGGCCGTGCGTGCCGCCGAGCGCTCGGCCCTGGCCGGCCGGATCTCCGGGATGGTGCTCGACTCGCCCGTCCTCGACTGGCACACCACCCTCCGCAACCTCGTCGCCGCCCGCGGCACCCCGGCCCCGCTGGTCCCGCTCGCCGTCCGGGCCGCCGAGGGCCGCGCCGGGCTGCGCGCCGACCACCGGCCGCCGTTCGCGGACCCCGGCGCGCTCCGCGTCCCCGTGCTGCTCTTCCACGGGCCCGACGACACCCTCGCCCCCTGGGAGCCCTCCCGCCGGCTCGCCGCGGCCCGGCCCGACCTCGTCACCCTGCACACCGTCCGCAACGCCGGGCACGGGGCGATGTGGAACGCCGACCCGGCCCGGTACGAGGAGGCGCTGCGGCGGTTCCTGACCCCGCTCATGTGACCTCCCGATGGGGCCGGTGGGGCTCCACGAAAGAGGGGCAACGGGAGGTGTCTTGTGGCGCTGGAGTGAAGGCGGTGTGGCGGACGGGACTGGGTGGGTGGTCTGTCCTGGTTCCTCCACCCCATGACCTGTGGAAATGACCCGTTCCGTTTGGGCTTTCGGCCAGTGACGGGCGAGACTGCTTCCGTGACGTCCCGAAAGCCTGATGAGCAGTTGGCTCGCGACTCCAGACTCCGACTCGTCTCCCCGCGCTCCGTCGCCACGGCGCGCAAGGCGGTGACCGACCGGCGAACCCGGCCGGCCACCCGGCCCCCGGCGGGCACCCCTGCCAGGGCGGACCTGGCGAACCGCGCCCGCGCCTCCCTGTCCGACGCGGTCCGGCTGGCCCGCTGGGCCGAACTGAACCTCGGTGCCGGCGACGGCGGCCGCCCCGCCCCGGCCGGCGCCCTGCCCGCCCCGGACGTCGAACGGGCCGCCGCGGAACTGGGCCTGACGCACGGCCAGATCCGGGTCGGCTGGGACCGCGCCCGCCTCTCCGGCCTCGTCGAGGTGCACGGCGGCCAGGCCCGGCCCGGCTGGCGGCTGCGGGCCTGGGACCGGGACGACACCGCCGTGCTGCGCGGCTGGGTCGCCCTCTTCGACGCCTGGTCCCTCGTCCACCCGGCCCCCGCGGACATCGCTCCCTCGGCGGTCGCCGAGGTGGTCGAGGCCATGCCGCAGCTGCTCTCGCTGCTCCAGCTGTCCGCCGGCCCGGTGACCGTCCCGGACCTGCTGGACCTGCTCGGGCAGCGGGTCACCGAACTGCGCGACGAGCGCTGCGAGGTCCCCTACGACACGGAACCCGCCTCCGCGGAACCCCGGCCCCTCCCGCTCGCCCGGCTGCTGCGCTGGGCGCTGGGCGGACTCGCCGCCGTGGACGCCGTCACCCTCGGCCCCGCCCGGGCCACCCTGACCCCGCTCGGCAGCTGGGCCGTCTGGGTCAAGCTGGAGCAGATCTGCGTCGCCGCCCAGAGCCCGGCCGGGAACATCGAGCAGTCCGCCGCCGCCATGCTGCACGGCTGCGCCCGGCTCACCCCCGGACCGGCCCGCGCCGAGTACCAGGCCTGGCTCGCCGCCCGGCCCGTCGGCCACGCCGTCAGCGAGCTGCTGCACGCCGCCCGGGGGGAGGACGCCCTGCTGCGGGGCCTCGCCTTCGAGGCCCTGCGCGTGGTCGGCGCGCCCGCCGAACCCGAGGTGCGCGCGGCCGTACGGGAGTCCGCCCTGCGGCCCTACGCCCTGCTCTGGCTCGCCGAGCACGACGGGGTGGACCCGGACGACGCCCAGGACGTGCTGACGCCCGAGGAGTCGACCTGGCTCTGGGTGGACACCGCGGCCGCCATCGCCGACCACGGCGAGGCCGACCTGCTCGCCCGCCACCTGGACTCCGCCGTCCGCACCACCGTCCCCCGGCTGCTGGACGAGGTCCGGGCCGTCGGCCACCCGCGCACCGTCCAGGTCCTGGTCGCGCTGGCCGCCGCCCACCCCGACCCGGCCCTGGCCAAAGCGGTGCGGCGGGCCGCGTTCCAGGTCCACACCGGCACGGCCTAGCCCTGGCCGGGCGGTTGGCGGGCCCTCCGCGTGGGCCCGCCGGCCGGTGGTGACCTGCGGGTCCGCTGTGGCCGGTCGCGCAGTTCCCCGCGCCCCTGGTGGGGCCGGGAGCGGTCAGAGCTGGGGGGCGTACGTGCCGAAGCTCCAGATGTTGCCCTCGGCGTCGCGGGCCATGTAGTCCCGCGAGCCGTAGTCCTGGTCGGTGGGCGGTGTCAGGATCTCCACGCCGTGCTCCAGGGCCCGCTGGTGGTGGGCGTCCACGTCGTCGACGACCACGTAGACCCCCGCGGGCCCGGCGCCCTCCATGACCTTGTCGAACATGCCGCCCCGGCCCTTGCTGCCGAGCATCACCACACCGTTGCCGTACGCCAGCTCGGCATGCATCACCGAGCCGTCCTCACCCTCGTAGACCGCGACCTGGCTGAACCCGAAGGCCTCGGTCAGCAGCTTGATGGCCGCCTTCGCATCGCTGAAGAGCAGCGTGGGGCAGATGGACGGAACGCCTGCCATGACGATCACTCCCTCTCGTGACGGTGACCCAAGTGACCCACGTCACAGCATGGCAGGCGCCACTGACACTCAGCGGAAGGTGTTGCACTGGGCCATGTCGCCCGTGCGGTAGCCCTGGTAGAACCACTGCTGGCGCTGCTCCGCCGAGCCGTGCGTCCAGGACTCCGGGGTGACCCGCCCCTGGAACTTCTCCTGGATCCGGTCGTCGCCCACCGCCGCCGCCGCGTTCAGCCCGTCCCGGATGTCCTCGTCGGTCAGGTTCTTGATCAGCGGCCGCCCCGTGGACTCGTCCGGGGTCCGGGTCGCGTTGTGCGCCCACACCCCGGCGTAGCAGTCGGCCTGGAGCTCGACCCTCACCGCGTTGCTGTTCGCGCCCGTCTGGCCGTTCTGGGCCCGCGCCAGCGTCCCCGTCAGGTTCTGGATGTGGTGCCCGTACTCGTGGGCGATCACGTACGCCTGGGCGAAGGGGCCGCCGGTGGCCCCGAACTTGGTCCGCAGGTCGTCGAAGAAGCCCAGGTCCAGGTAGACCTGCCGGTCGGCCGGGCAGTAGAAGGGCCCGACCGCCTTGCTGGCCGCCCCGCAGGCGGTGTTCACCTGGCCCGTGAAGAAGACCGTCGACGCCGGCGTGTACTTCCCGCCGCGCCGCTGGAACTCCTGCCTCCAGAAATCCTGTGTGCTGTTCACCACGGCGACGAGCCGGCAGTCCTCCCGGGTGTTGGCGTCGCGGCCCTTCTTGCAGCTCTGCTGCACCTGGGCGGCAGAGGAGGCCGTCGAGACCGGCTCGGGGCTCCCGTCGGACAGCCCCAGCTGGTCCGGCCCCACCCCGAAGAGCAGGCCCAGGACCAGCGCGATCAGCCCGACGACCCCACCGCCGATCGTGGCCCGCCCGCCCGGGATGCGGCTGCCGCGCATGTCCTTGACCTCGGACGTGTCCAGATCGGCGTCGTCGTCGAACTGCATGCCCCACCGCCCTCCAAGCGTGGCCAACCCCTTCATCCTGATACGTGCCCCGCCCGCCCGGCGTGGCCCCTGGGCCGAACGGGTGAGGGCCGGGGCCCGAAAAGTGGTTGCGCACCCCCGTTAGAATGGCTCCATGGCAAATCTCCTCGCGGATTAGCGGCGTCGAAGAACGCGCGTCCCGCCACCCCTTCCGCCGTCCATACCGCCCTGGAGTATTTCCGTGATCACCGCCACCGGCATCGAGCTGCGCGCCGGCGCCCGCGTCCTCATCGAGTCCGCTTCCTTCCGCATCGCCAAGGGCGACCGCATCGGCCTGGTCGGCCGCAACGGAGCGGGCAAGACCACCCTCACCAAGTGCCTCGCCGGCGAGGGCCAGCCCGCCGCCGGCACCATCACCCGCTCGGGTGAGGTCGGCTACCTCCCGCAGGACCCCCGCACCGGCGACCTCGACGTGCTGGCCCGCGACCGGATCCTCTCCGCCCGCGGCCTCGACGTCCTGATCAAGAAGATGCGGATGAACGAGGAGCGCATCGCCACCGGCGCCGGCGCCACCCGCGAGAAGGCCCTGCGCCAGTACGAGCGCCAGGAGACCGAGTTCCTCACCAAGGGCGGGTACGCCGCCGAGTCCGAGGCCGCGACCATCTCCGCCGCCCTCAGCCTCCCCGACCGGGTCCTCGGCCAGCCGCTGCACACCCTCTCCGGCGGTCAGCGCCGCCGCGTCGAGCTCGCCCGGATCCTCTTCTCGGACGCCGACACCCTGCTCCTCGACGAGCCCACGAACCACCTCGACGCCGACTCGATCATCTGGCTGCGCGACTACCTGAAGAACTACCGCGGCGGCTTCGTCGTGATCTCCCACGACGTCGACCTGGTCGAGACCGTGGTCAACAAGGTCTTCTACCTCGACGCCAACCGCTCGGTCATCGACATCTACAACATGGGCTGGAAGCTCTACCAGCAGCAGCGCGAGGCCGACGAGAAGCGCCGCAAGCGCGAGCGCCAGAACGCCGAGAAGAAGGCCGCCGCCCTGAACTCGCAGGCCGACAAGATGCGCGCCAAGGCCACCAAGACGGTCGCCGCGCAGAACATGGCCAAGCGCGCCGAGCGGCTGCTGTCCGGCCTGGAGGCCGTCCGCGTCTCCGACAAGGTCGCCAAGCTGCGCTTCCCGGACCCGGCGCCCTGCGGAAAGACCCCGCTGACCGCCGAGGGCCTGTCGAAGTCCTACGGCTCCCTGGAGATCTTCACCGACGTCGACCTGGCCATCGACAAGGGCTCCCGCGTGGTCATCCTCGGCCTCAACGGCGCCGGCAAGACCACCCTGCTGCGCCTGCTCGCGGGCGCCGAGCAGCCCGACACCGGCCAGGTCACCCCCGGCCACGGCCTCAAGCTCGGCTACTACGCCCAGGAGCACGAGACGCTCGACCCGGACCGCACGGTCCTGGAGAACATGCGCTCCTCCGCGCCCGACCTGGACCTGGTCGACGTGCGCAAGACGCTGGGCTCCTTCCTGTTCTCCGGCGACGACGTCGACAAGCCGGCGGGCGTGCTCTCCGGCGGCGAGAAGACCCGTCTGGCCCTGGCCACCCTGGTCGTCTCCTCGGCGAACGTGCTGCTCCTCGACGAGCCCACCAACAACCTCGACCCGGCCAGCCGCGAGGAGATCCTCGGCGCGCTGCGCACCTACAAGGGCGCGGTCATCCTCGTCACCCACGACGAGGGCGCGGTCGAGGCCCTGGAGCCGGAGCGGATCATCCTGCTCCCGGACGGGGTCGAGGACCTGTGGGGCCCGGACTACCGGGACCTGGTCGCCCTCGCCTGACCCCCTCCCGCCGGGTTGATCCAGTTCCCTCTGGATCATTCGGCGCAGACGTGATCCATCATCTGAGTGAGACGGTCTCGTACCGTCGCGCTCTGTACAACGACCCCGGCCGCATCCTCCCGGATGCGCGGCCGGGGTCGGCTGTTTCCCGCTTCCGGCCCCTGACCTGGTGATTCCCCTCGGTGACGGGGGAATGTGACGGAGGTCATGCGGCGGAAGAGGAGATTCCGTTCTGCTCGCGCGTCCACGGGCTGAGAAATGCCGCCGTACCGACCTTGCTGAATGGGTGGCCAGGAAGCCGGGGAGGGGTGATCATGAGAAGCACAGAGCGCACTTCCCACGAGGAGGCATCGGGTGGCCGAGACTCTGAAGAAGGGCAGCCGGGTGACCGGCGCCGCGCGCGACAAGCTCGCGGCAGACCTGAAGAAGAAGTACGACTCCGGTGCGAGTATCCGGGCGCTGGCCGAAGAGACCGGCCGGTCCTACGGATTCGTCCACCGGATGCTCAGCGAGTCCGGAGTCACGCTGCGTGGTCGCGGTGGCGCGACGCGCGGCAAGAAGGCGGCCGCGGCCTGACCCTGGCCGTCAGGCCGGGGCCGGCGCCGGAGAGCGACCGCCCGACAGCTCCGTTCCGTTCCATGTTGTCCCATGCTGTACCGCTGGTGTTCCACGCATGGTTCCTTCGGTGACCCCCGGTCGGCCCCGTGGTCGGCTGGGTGGTTACTGTGCAGTCACTTAGGCCGGGCGTCCGGCCACGACTGCACACCGGAGGCACCAGATGGCTCTGCTCGACAAGGATGGCGTACGGCTCACCATCGACGACACGGTCGCCACGGTGACGCTGACCAATCCGGCCAAGCGAAACGCTCAATCCCCCGCGCTCTGGCGGGCGTTGGCGGAGGCCGGACGGTCGCTGCCCGGCACGGTCCGGGTCGTCGTGCTGCGCGGCGAGGGCAAGTCCTTCTCCGCAGGGCTCGACCGGCAGGCGTTCACCCCCGAGGGTTTCGAGGGCGAGCCGTCCTTCCTCGATCTGGCGCGCGGTTCCGACGAACTGCTCGACTCCACGATCGCCGAATACCAGGAGGCCTTCACCTGGTGGCGGCGCAATGACATCGTCTCCATCGCCGCCGTGCAGGGGCACGCCATCGGCGCCGGCTTCCAGCTCGCGCTCGCGTGCGACCTGCGGGTCGTCGCGGACGACGTGCAGTTCGCCATGCGCGAGACCAGCCTGGGCCTGGTCCCCGACCTGGCCGGCACCCAGCCGCTGACCTCCCTGGTCGGCTACGCCCGCGCGCTCGAAATCTGCGCGACGGGCCGCTTCGTGCACGCCGAAGAAGCCGAACGGGTGGGCCTGGCCAACCTGGTCGTCCCCGCCGACGAGCTCGACGCCGCCGTCCAGGACCTCACCACCGCCCTGCTCGCCCCGCCGCGCGACGCCGTGATCGAGACCAAGGCCCTGCTGCGCGCGGCCGGGTCCCGCTCGTACGACGACCAGCGCACCGCCGAGCGCGCCGCCCAGGCCCGCCGCCTGCGCGACCTGGCGGGCCTCTCGGACTGATTCCTTCTGGCGCCGCTCGCGCGGCTCTGCCGTGGCCGACCTCCCCGGCTTCGCGCCGCTGGGACGGACTCCGTCCGTCGGGTGCTGGGCGGGGCCGGCGGCCCCGCCCAGCACCAGAGGCTAGAAGCCGTGGCGGGAGCCGCCGTCGATGGGGAGCATCACGCCCGTGAGGTACGACGCCGCCGGCGACAGGAGGAACGCCGCCGTCCGCCCGAACTCCTCCGCCGTGCCGTAACGCCGCAACGGGATCCGGGCCTCGTGCCCGGCCCGTGCGGCGGCCGCGTCCCCGGACAGCGCGTCCAGCTCCCGCACCCGGTCCGTGTCGATCCGCGCCGGCAGCAGACCGACCACGCGGATCCCCCGCGGGCCCAGGTCCACCGACAGGGACTTCGCGAAGCCCGCCAGCCCCGGCCGCAGGCCGTTCGAGATGGTCAGGCCGGGGATCGGCTCGTGCACCGAGCCCGAGAGGACGAAGCCGATGACCCCGCCCTCGCCCAGCTCCGCGGCCGCCGCCCGCGCCAGCCGCACGGCGCCCAGGAAGACCGCGTCGAACGCCGCCGCCCACTGCTCGTCGGTGTTGTCCGTCGCCAGGCCCGGCGCCGGTCCGCCGACGCTGATGAGGATGCCGTCGAGCCGCCCGAAGCGCTCCTTGGCCTCGGCCACCAGCCGCTCCGCCGAGCCCGGGTCGGCGTTGTCCGCCGCCAGGCCCACCGCGTCCGGCCCCAGTTCGGCGGCCGCGGCCGCCGCCCGCTTCTCGTCCCGCCCGGTCACCACCACCTTCGCGCCCTCGGCGGCCAGTTCCCGCGCGGAGGCGAAGCCGAGGCCACGGGTGGCGCCGGTGACGACGTAGACACGGTCCTTCAGTCCAAGATCCATACGGGCCAACCTACGCCGAAGCGGGCTCCGGCGACACGCTCTGGGCCGAGGCCGCCGCGGCCGCCTCGCGGTCGCGCCGTTCCCGCCGGACCAGGACCACCCACCCCACCGGCACGGCCGCCGCGAACAGCCACCACTGCACGGCGTACGCCATGTGCGGGCCGATCGAATCGTGGTCGGGCTCCGCCACCGCCTCGGGCCCGCCGCCCTGCGGCAGCGGGGAGGTGAGTTCCAGGTAGCCGCCGAGGACCGGCCGGCCCAGGGAGGCGGACTGCTGCTCGCTGTTGATCAGCATCACCTGACGGTCGGGCAGGCCCCTGCGGTCCTTGATCCCGCTGCCCCCGCTGGTCTCGTCGGCCTTCAGCCGCCCGGTGACCGTGACCTCGCCCGAGGGCGCCGCCGGCACGGGCGGGTAGGCGGTCGGGTCGTCCCCGCCGGGCACCCAGCCCCGGTTGACCAGAACCACCCGTCCGTCGCCCAGCACCAGCGGGGTGAGGACCTGGAAGCCGACCTTGTCGTCGTTCGAGGTGCGCATCCGGACGACGACCTCGTGCGCGGAGTCGTACGTGCCGGTGGCCGTGACGGCACGCCAGTAGTCGGACCGCGGAACGGTGTGGCCCGGGGAGGTGACCTCGGTCACCGGTACCGGCTTCGCGGACAGGTTCCTCGCGATCAGCTCGTTCTGGGCGACCCGGTGCTCATGGCGGTGGAACTGCCAGAACCCCAGCTTGACCATCACGGGGATGAGGACGAGGGCGATGAGGGTGAGGCACACCCACTGCCGGGTCAGGACGAAGCGGTACACGCCCACGACGTTACCCGCAGCGCGAGGGACCCCGGCGGCCGGGTGGCCTTCCGGGGTCCGGGGGAGGAAAGGGGCGAGTCGGATACGGACGGGTCAGACGCGGTCGACGATCCCCACCTTCCCCTCCGCCCGGGCGCAGTGCCCGCCGCAGAACCACTGCCCCTCGACCTCCACGCCCTGCCCGATGATCTGCACCCGGCAGTGCTCGCAGATGGGCGCCATGCGGTGGATGGCGCAGGAGAAGCAGTCGAAGACGTGAACCTCGCCCTGGGCATGAACCTCGAAGGACATGCCGTAGTCGTTTCCGCAGACCTCACAACGTGCCATGCGCCGCATGCTTCGCGGGCCGGCGGGCCGGAACAAGATCCGCCGGGGTGAGTCGCCGTGCCTGCACCCGCCCGGAGCAACACCCGCGGCTACTTCTCCTCGGCGGGCGCCACGTCCCGCAGCAGCTGGGTGAAGGCCGCCTCGTCCACCACCGGGGTGCCGAAGGACCTGGCCTTGGCCGTCTTGGAGGTGGCGGAGTCGGGGTCGTTGGTCACGAGCAGGCTGG
Source organism: Streptomyces sp. NPDC029216 (assembly GCF_040648015.1). NCBI lineage: Bacteria > Bacillati > Actinomycetota > Actinomycetes > Kitasatosporales > Streptomycetaceae > Streptomyces > Streptomyces sp. NPDC029216. The sequence continues at coordinate 32,576 of NZ_JBEZWL010000063.1, forward strand.
TGAGCCGCGACACACTGGACGCGATGTGCAGCCCGGCCTCCACCGCCCGGTCCTCCAGCAGCTCCCGGTCCACCGAGGTGTCACCGGAGAAGGCGACCCGCATGCCCTGCTTCAGCGGCTTGCCGTCCTCGAAGCGCCCCGGGTTCGGGTACGGGGAGGGCGGCAGCTTGCGCGAGGCCCGCCAGCTGCCCCCGCCCCCGTACGAGGCCTGGTAGCCGACGCGGGGGGTGGCGGGGGAGTCCGACCACTCCGTCAGCGGGCGGCACTCCAGCAGGGGGAGCCGTACGCCGTCCCGCGCGGCCGCGTGCAGCGACGGGCGGAAGGCCTCCGCCAGCACCCGGGCGTCGTCGAGCGCGTGGTGCGCGCGCTGCTGGACCACGCCGTAGTGCGCGGCGAGGGACGCCAGCTTGTGGTTGGGCAGCGGGAGGTTCAGCTCCTTGGACAGGGCGATGGTGCACAGCCGCTGTCGCACCGGCGCGGCCGACGAGGCCCGCGCGTACTCCCGGGCGATCATCTGCCAGTCGAAGATGGCGTTGTGCGCGACGAGCACCCGCCCGTCCAGCCGCGCCGCGAACTCCTCGGCGATGTCCTCGAAGAGGGGGGCGTCGGAGAGCATCTCGCTCGTCAGGCCGTGGATCCACACCGGTCCGGGGTCCCGGCGCGGGTTGACCAGGCTGTACCAGTGGTCCTCCACGTTGCCCTGCGCGTCGAGCCGGTAGACGGCCGCGGACACTATCCGGTCGTCGCGAGCGAGCCCGGTCGTCTCCACGTCGACGACCGCGTACCCCTGGGGGTACGCGGTCGGCCACGTCGTCTCTGCGGTCGTACGGTCGTCGAGCATGGTCATAGAGGATACGGGCAGCGACTGACAGGGCCGATTCCGCCGGGGTCGGTTTCCGGCCGCCCCGGTGGGCGGTGCCGCCGCGGGTGGTGTCACCCGGGACCCAGCAGGGCCTTCGTCAGGGCCCGTACCGACAGCAGGAACAGCCGTTCCGGGTCGGCCGGGCCGGCCAGGGCGCGGGTCAGGGCCGGGTCGTCGGGGGCCGTGGTCCCCCCGGGGGAGCCGGGGGACGGGTCCCACAGCTCGCCCTCGCCGGGGGACTGGACGGGGGAGCGCTCGCGGTTGCGTTCCACCAGGACGAAGCCCACGACCTGGAACTGGACGGCGCGCACGGCGTCGGCCGCGCGGGCGCCGTGCAGCCCCGCCGCCCGTACCTCGGCGACCAGCGCCCGCTGGGCGGGCAGGAACATCCGGTCGGTCAGGCCGCGTTCGTGGACCATCGCGATCAGGTGCGGGCGCTCGCGCAGCTCGCGGCGCATGCTGCGGGCCACGGAGACGATGCGCTCGGCGGGGGTGCGGCCGGCGGCCCGGATGGCGCCCATGTCCCGGACGGTCCGCTCGACGAGCGCGTCGAGGAGCTGCTCGCGGTTGCCCACGTGCCAGTAGATCGAGGTGGCCGCCGTGCCGAGCTCGGCGGCGAGCCTGCGCATGGTGAGGGCGTCCGGGCCGTGCTGCCTGACCAGCGCGGCGGCGGCGTCCAGTACCGCCTCGCGGGTGAGCGGGCTCTTCGCCATCGGCGTCCTCCCCGGGTCCGGTGATCCGACGTATCGTCAGTTTTCCTGTGTGCGGCCCTCTTTACCCTTCATCGGCGGCGGTGTAACTGTGTTACAGAACCCCTCCCCCAGACTCCGTCCGGGGGGACCCCAGAAGGGTGGTGCGGAACATGGCACGCGTACGGTACGGAGCGCGCACCGAGGCGGAGATCGCCGCGTCGCGCGAGAAGAGCTCGAACCTCCCCGACATCTGGTCCACCGGCGTCGTGGCCGTCTGGGAGACCGACCCGGACGTGGTGGCGGCCGTCCTGCCGCCGCCGCTCAAGCCCGCCGAACGGCCCCTCGTACGGGCCAACATCAGCAAGGTCGACCTGCCGGGCTACCCGCTCGGGGCCGGCTCGGTGGCCGTCGCCGCCCGGCACGGCGGCGTCGAGGGCTGGTACCCGCTGGTCATGCCGATGACCCACGAGCGCGCCCTGACCGGCGGCCGCGAGGTCTTCGGCGAGCCGAAGAAGCTCGGCGAGGTCACCGTCGAACGCGAGGGGCTGGTCGTGCGGGCCGCCCTCGCCCGGCACGGCATCGCCTTCGTCGAGGTGCGCGCGGCGGTGGACCGCGAGCTGCCGGTGCCCGAGCCGGCCCGGAAGACCGACTTCTACTTCAAGTTCCTCCCGGCGGTCGACGGCTCGGGCTTCGAGAGCGACCCGGTCCTGGTGCACTGCACGCGCAACGAGAAGGTCCGCAAGCTGGAGCACCTCACCGGTGACGTGGTCCTGCGGGAGTCCATGTTCGACCCGGTCGCCGACCTGCCCGTACGCCGCCTCGTGGAGCTCACCATCGGCGAGAAGACCACCGACCAGAAGGGCCGGGTCGTCGAACGGGTCAGCGCGCAGGCCCTGCTCCCGTACCTCCACCAGCGCTACGACGACCCGCAGCAGGCCTTCGACGGTCCGCCCGAGGGGAGTGCGTGACATGCGGCTCGAAACCGGACAGGTGGCCGTCGTCACCGGCGCCGCGAGCGGCATCGGCCTGGCCATGGCCCGCCGCTTCGCCGCCGAGGGGCTCAGGGTGGTCCTCGCCGACGTCGAGGAGGGCGCCCTGCGCAAGGCCGCCGAAGAACTCCGGGCCGAGGGAGCCGAGGTGCTCGCCCGGACCGTCGACGTCAGCGACCGCGACTCCGTCCTGTCCCTCGCCGACGCCGCCTACGAGACCTTCGGCGCCGTCCACGTGCTGTGCAACAACGCCGGCGTCGGCTCCGGCGCCGAGGGACGGATGTGGGAGCACGAGCCCAACGACTGGAAGTGGGCCTTCTCCGTCAACGTCTGGGGCGTCTTCCACGGCATCCAGGCCTTCGTCCCCCGCATGATCGCGGGCGGCGCCCCCGGGCACGTCGTCAACACCTCCTCCGGCGACGGCGGCATCGCCCCCCTGCCCACCGCCTCCGTGTACGCCGTCACCAAGGCGGCCGTGGTCACCATGACCGAGTCCCTGTACGCCCACCTCAAGGCGGAGGGCGCGGCCGTCGGCGCCTCCGTCCTCTTCCCCGGACCGCACATGCTGCGCACCGGGCTGTGGGAGTCGCACCGCAACCGGCCCGAGCGCTACGCGAAGCAGCGGCCGCGCAGGTCCCCGTACCGCACCCTCGACCAGTACGAGTCCGCGATGCGCGCGGCCGGGCACGAGGTGGACTTCACCCCGGTCGAGGAGGTCGCCGAGCACGTCGTCGACGGCATCCGCGCCGACCGCTTCTGGATGCTCCCGGCCAGCGAGCACAGCGACCGGCAGATCCGCGCCCGGTCGCAGTCGATGCTCGACCGCGCCAACCCCGCCTACCTGGAAACCTTCATCCTCGACTGAGGAGAGACACACCGTGAGCGCGTACGAAGACCCGTACCTGATCATCTCCTCCGACTGTCATGCCGGACTGCCCACCGAGCAGTACCGCCCCTATCTGGACTCCCGCTTCCACCGCGCCTTCGACGAGTTCCTCGGCCAGCGCGACGCCCGCCGCGAGGAGGCCACCCGCCTCGGCATTCGCAACGAGGCCTTCGCCGAGAAGTGGTTCCACGACCACGAGGAGGGCCTCAAGGGCGGCTGGGACAGCACCCAGCGGCTGAAGGAGCTCGACGGCGACGGAGTGGCCGCCGAGGTCGTCTTCCCCGACGCGGACGCCGTGGACAGCCAGACCGCCGCTCCGTTCGGCGTGGGCCTGGGCCTCTCCGGCGACCAGGACCCCGAGCTCGGCATGGCGGGTGCCCGGGCGCACAACCGCTGGCTCGCCGACTTCGTCTCGCGCAACCCCGAACGGCACTGCGGCGTCGCCCTGCTGCCCGTCACCGCCGACCCGGACGAGGTCGTCGCCGAGATCCACCGGGCCAAGGAGTCCGGCCTCGGCGCCCTGATGATCCCCTCCATGTGGGTGGACAAGGCCCCCTACCACGACCGCCGCTACGACCCGGTCTGGGCGGCCGCCGCCGAGACCGGGATGCCCGTCGTCACCCACTCGGGCGCCGCTCCGCGCCACGAGTACGGCGACCACCTGGGCATCTACGTCTCGGAGGTGACCTGGTGGCCCGCCCGGCCGCTGTGGTTCCTGCTGTGGTCCGGGGCCTTCGAACGCCACCCGGGCCTGAAGTTCGGCGTCGCCGAGTCGGGCTGCTGGTGGCTGCCGAACCAGCTGTGGTTCATGGACCGCCTCTACCTCGGCGCGCACGGCGGCAAGAAGCTGTCGCCCTTCGCCGAGCTGAAGCGCCCGCCGAGCGAGTACCTGGACCGCCAGATCTTCGTCTGCGCCACGAACACCAAGCGCCGTGAACTGGCCCAGCGCTACGAGATCGGTGTGGACAACATCCTGTGGGGCTCGGACTTCCCGCACCCCGAGGGCACCTGGCCGGACACCCGCAACTGGCTGGCGAAGACCTTCCACGACATCCCGGTGGCCGAGACCCGCCGCATGCTGGGCCTGGCCGCGGCCGAGGTCTTCGGCTTCGACACGGAGAAACTCGCCCCGCTCGCCCGCCGGATCGGCCCCACCCCGGCCGAGCTGGGCCAGAGCCCGGACCAGCCGGCGGTCGAGGCCTCCTGGGCCCGCTCCCGCGAAACGGGCCGGCACTGGCTCACCGGCGAGGACTTCCCGGTCCTGGGGGTGTCGCGGTGACGGGCGAGGACCGCTACACGGTCATCTCGGCGGACTGCCACGCCGGCGCGGACCTGCTGGACTACAAGCCGTACCTGGAGAAGCGCCACCACGACGCGTTCGACGCCTGGGCCGCCACCTACGTCAACCCGTACGAGGACCTCCTCGCGGACACCGCCGACCGCAACTGGAACTCCCGGCGGCGGCTCGCCGAGCTGGAGGCGGACGGGATCGTCGCCGAGGTCGTCTTCCCGAACACCATCCCGCCGTTCTTCCCCAAGGCCTCCCTGATGGCGCAGCCCCCGTCGGCGGCGGAGTACGAGCTGCGCTGGGCCGGCCTCCAGGCGCACAACCGCTGGCTGGCCGACTTCTGCGCGGACGCGCCGGGCCGGCGGGCGGGGGTGGCGCAGATCCTCCTCAACGACGTCGACTCGGCGGTGCGGGAGATCCGCCGCACCAAGGAGGCCGGGCTCACGGGCGGCATCCTGCTGCCCGGCGTCCCGCCCGGCTCGACCGTCCCCGAGCTGTACTCGGACGCGTACGACCCGATCTGGGCGGTCTGCGACGAGCTGGACGTCCCGGTCAACCACCACGGCGGCTCGGCGTCCCCGCCGCTGGGGGACGAACCCGCCGCCCGTGCCGTCTTCATGGTCGAAACCACCTGGTTCTCGCACCGGGCCCTGTGGCACCTGATCTTCGGCGGCGCCTTCCGCCGCCACCCGGGCCTGAAACTGGTCCTGACGGAACAGGGCTCGGGGTGGATCCCGGGCGTCCTCCAGATGCTGGACTACTACCACGGCCGCCTGGTCGCCGCCTCGGCCACGGCGGAGTCCAAGTTCGGGGCGGGCCTGGCGGAGTCCATGGGCAAGGGCCCGAGCGAGGTGTGGCGGGAGAACTGCTTCGTGGGCGCGAGCTTCATGCGCCCCCACGAGGTCCCGCTGCGGGAGCGGATCGGCCTGGACAAGATCATGTGGGGCAGCGACTACCCCCACGACGAGGGCACCACCCCGTACTCCCGCGAGGGCCTGCGCATCGCGTACGCGGGCCTGCCGAGGGAGGAGGTCGCGGCGATGGTGGGCGGCAACGCGGCCCGGGTCTACGGCTTCGACCTGCCCCTGCTGGACGCGGTGGCGGCGAAACACGGACCGCTGGTCGCGGAGATCGCCGAGCTCCTGACGGAGGCCCCGCCGGCCGCCACCAGCCCGGCCTTCGCCCGAGGGGGCTCGGTCCGGGTCTGGTGACGGGCGGCTCCCGCCGGGCGGATCAGAAGGCGCCCAGCCACTTGATCCGCTCGGGCGGGAACCGGTCCAGGCCGTCGACCTCGACCCTCGGGCTGAGCGTGATCGTCAGCCTGTCCAGGTCGGCCAGCGGGGCCAGATCGTAGATGCCCATGGAGCCGGTCAGGGTCAGGTGCGTGAGATCGGGGAGGTCACGGAGCGCCTCCAGGCCCTCCACGTGGTGACAGCTGCCGATGTGCAGCGCCTGCAGCTGGGACTGGCCCAGCAGCGCCCTCGGATCCAAGGCCGGGTGCTCCAGGACGTTGAGGGTGCGGAGCCCGGGAAGCGGCGGGAGCACGGCCAGGTCGTTCAGCAGGTCGGCACCGTTGACGGTCAACTGGTCCAGTTCGGGCCAGGGTGCCAAGGAATCGAGCCGGAGCTCCAAGGTGCTCAGTACCAGCGTCCTGAGGGACTTCGGGGCCGGGAGCTCCGATACGCGTCGCAGGCCGGTCGGCGTGCTGATCGTCAGCCAGTCGAGTGCGCGCAGTTCGGCCAACGGCGAGAGGTCCAGGCCGGTGGGCAGGTCCGTCAGGATCAGCGTGCGGAGCCGGGGAAGCGCGGTGAGTGCTCCCAGCGCGGCCAGTTCCTGGCAGCTGTAGAGGCCCAGGTACTCGAGTTCCTCTTGCACGGACAACGCTTCGAGGTCCGTGAGCGTGTTGCGGAAGAGGATCAGCTGTGCCAGCCGTCGGTCGGCGAGGAAGGCCGGGATCCCTTCGGTATCGCTGAGGTGCACGCGCGACACGTGTTGCAACCGGGCAAGAGCGGTCAGCTGATCGGGAGTACGGACCGTGAGAAACGCCTGGCCGAGGTCGGAGTCGGCCAGCACCCGGTCGGCGAACTCCTCGGCGTCGAACCCGTGCCAACTGTTCCCGAGCAGATACGGCACGACGCCGCGGCCGTCGTGGCGGAAGCGCGCGATCACCGCCAGTGCCCGGGGCCCGCCGACCAGCGCCGCCGTCTGTACGCATGCGGCCACCTCGTCCGCGGACAGGTTCCCCGGCCCCGGCAGCAGCTCCAGCACCAGTTCTCCCGCCTTCGCCAGTTCCTCCGCCTGTTCCGGCGTGCGCGGTGGGAGCAGCTCCGCCGTCCGGGACTGGATTTCGTTCCGCAGGGACGGGTCCAGTTCCGGGGCGTGTTCCAGGCAGGCGGCGGCCAGGAGGACGAGCCTGTTCTTCGCCCCCTTGACCTTGTCCGCCCGCTTCAGCAGCCCCCGCAGGATGCGGGTGCGCTCGTCCGGGCGGGCGTGGCCGACGGCCATGCGGATCACGTCGTCCCAGGTGTCGTCCTGGGCGTTGCGGACCAGCACGCCGAAGTCCCGCGACTCCACCGCCGCCTTGGCGCCCAGGTAGTCCTGGAAGGTGCGGTGGACGAAGTCCACCGAGCCCTTCACCGGCTCGCGCAGCAGCCCGCTGCGGATGAGGAGGTGGGTGAAGACCTGCTCCGCATCCGCCTGTTCGCGGACCTGCGGCATGCCCTCCAGCCACTCCTCCACCAGCTCGACCGCCTCCTCCCGGCCCGCCTCCACCTGCCCGTTGCGGATCAGCCAGTACGCGAACCTCTGGAGCAGCAGGATCTGTTCGTCGCGGGTGAGGTAGACCCCCTCCACCCCCGCGATCTCGCGCTCCGTGTCCCGCCGGACCAGCAGCATGTCCAGCGCCGCGTCGTACAGCTCTTTCCGCGCCCGGGGCAGCTGCATCCGCCGGTCCCGGTTCAGGGCGCAGAGCAGGGCGCACATCAGGGGGTTGGTGGCCAGGCGGCCCAGGTCGCGGCGGGCCGTCACCGCCTCGCGCAGCGAGGACTCGTACGCGTCGAGGTCCTCACCCGGGCACTCCGCCCGCGCGGCCCGGTGCCAGTGTCCGATGAACGCGCCCACCTCCTCCCGCTCCATCGGCAGCAGTGAGTGTGCTGCGAAGCCCTCCCGCGCCAGCCAGTCCTCCGGCACCGCCGACGGCCGGGTGGTGACCACGTACCGGGCCTTCGGGAAGGCCGAGATCAGGGACCGCAGCCAGGTCTCCGTACGGCCGCGCAGCCGCTGCGGGACCTCGTCCACCCCGTCGACCAGGACCAGCGCCCGGCCGCTGAGCATCAGCTCCTCCACCCAGCCCGGCGGAGCCGACAACGGCACGCCGGCGGCCTTGAGGAACTCCTCCGGCAGGGGCAGCGACTCCGACGTCGTGAAGGACCGCAGCCGCAGGACGAACGGTACGGACAAGGCCCAGGGCCCCTCGGCCTGCCGGGCCGCGTTCAGCGCGAGCCACTGGAGCAGCGTGCTCTTGCCCGAGCCCGCCGGGCCGCGCAGCAGTACCCGTTCCGCCGCGCCGAGCGCCTGGTCGGAGCGGAGCGTCGTACGGTGCGGCCCGGGCTCGCCCGGCAGCACCGGCGGCTGCTCCCCGCTCACGCCCAGGCCGATGTACGCCAGGTCCAGCGGCCACTCCTCCCGGGCGCGGCCGGTCGTCAGGCCGAACAGCTGGAGCCGCCCGTGGGTGTCGGCCACCCAGCGGGCGTACCGCTCCTCGAAGGCTTGCCCCGCGCCGTCGCCCCCGGCCTCCGCCAGGCGGTCCACCGAGCGCTGCAACGCCCCGGTGCGGCGGACGAGTTCCACCTCCGCCCGGGCCCCGAACGACGGCAGCGTCGTCAGGTACTCCACCGCGTGCGTACAGGTCATCCGGATCAGGTCCGCCGCGAGGGCCCGGGCCGCCGGGCTCAGGACCGCTCCCGTCGGCACCGGCAGCTTCGCCGCCAGGGCCGCCGGGTCCAGGTCCGCCGCGAACAGGGCGTCGGCGCCGGCCCCGCCCAGCCCGGCCGCGAAGGCGTCGGCCACCGCGTCGAGCGCCGCGAGCCGTTCGTGCTCAGGTAACCGGGCCGCGGCCCCGCCCAGCCGCGCCGCCAGCTCCCCGGCCAGCCTCCGCGCCTCCGGCGCCCCCAGCTCCTCCG
>NZ_JBEZWL010000064.1:0-41448 GCF_040648015.1 Streptomyces sp. NPDC029216
AACCCGCGGCTCCGGGGGGGCTTTGGGGGGGGGGCCGGCCGTGTCGGCCGGCCACCACCGGTGCGGGTTCGCCATGCTGGGCCGGGCGCGGCAGCGGGGTCACGGCCCTCCCGCACGGCGACAAGGAGAACGGCATGCCGACGGACTCGGTCGGACGGTTCCTGGCGGCTCTGGATCCCCGGCACCAGGAGGCCGTCGGGGCCAGGCCGCGCGAGGAGCAGGAACGGCTCGCGGCGGCCTGGGAGGAGGAGCTCGGGTCGGACGACGAGCTGGACACCCTGGACGAGCTCTCCCCCGCCGCCGCCGAGGCGGAGGCGGCCCGCCGCGTCATGGACCGCGAGTCCTGACCCGGCGGCCCGGGCGGGACCCGGTCGGGCCGCACCCGGGCCGCTGTCAGGACCGCGCGGGCAGCCGGTGGAGAACGGTGTCGCGCAGGGTGCCGTCGACGGCGGTGAGGGTCAGGTACGTGTGGTGCGGCTGGCGCCGGCGGTCGGTCGGTGAGCCGGGATTGAGCAGGCGGAGCCCGCCCGGGGCCGTGGAGTCCCACGGGATGTGGCTGTGGCCGAACACCAGGACGTCGGTGTCGGGGAAGCGCGCGGCGCAGCGCCCCTCCCGCCCGGCCGCCGGGCCGGTCTCGTGGACGACGGCGAAGCGCAGGCCGCCGAGCTCGGCCCGGGCGATCTCGGGGAGCCTGGCGCGCAGGGCGGGGCCGTCGTTGTTGCCGTGGACGGCGATCAGGCGGCGCGACCTCGATTCCAGCAGGTCGAGGGTGGCTTCGTCGGTCCAGTCCCCGGCGTGGATCACCACGTCGGCTCCGTCGACGGCCGCCAGCAGGGCCTCCGGCAGGCGCGCGGCCCGCGCCGGTACGTGCGTGTCCGAGGTCAGCAGGATCCTCACGCGCCCACCGTACGCCTTCCGCGTCCGCGCACCTGCCGGGGCCGGGGGCCGTCAGCAGGTCACGGTCACCTCGTGGACGACCGGGCGGGCCGGCCAGGGGAACGAGGCCACGCCGAAGGTGGCGCGGACGGTCGAGCCGCACGGGGCTTCGGCGACCGGACCGGGCACCTCGACGGTCGAGGAGGTGAAGACGACCGGAACCTCCCGGGTGACGGGCGCCTCCGCGCCGACGACCTCGACGGACAGGGTCGTGAACAGCTGCTTCGGCGCGGGCTCCGGGCTGCCGGGAGAGGGCGGGCCGGCGAGTGCGACCCGGCCGTGGAACGCGACGGTGGTGCCGGTGACCTCGGCGCACACCCGGGTGGACAGACCTGCCTGAAGGCCCGAGCCGCCGCAGGAGGTGACGGTATCGGCGGCGTGGGCGGGGGCGGCGGTCAGGACGGCCAGGCTCGCGGCGCCGGCGGCCAGCAGGGCCAAGCGGTTCATCGGGGTTCTCCTCGTCATTGGGTTCACCGCCCGGGCACCTCCCGGGCCGTATGCCATGTGATATTTCACATCGCATCCGAAGGGGAGGTGACCGCCGGCTGAACCGTTCCCGCCCACCCGATGACAGCTCTCCGATGGGCGTGCCTCACGAGGACGCCGGCGGCGGCGTCCAGCCCGGGTCGCGTCCGCTCAGCCCGACCGTCCGGTCCAGCAGCGGGGCGTCCTGCGGCACGGGCACGGCGGGGCCGAAGACGCCCCCGCCGCGGCCGTCCTCCTGGGCGGCCGCCCAGAGGAAGGCGTGGGAAGCCCGGAGTGCGGCCGCGTCGGGCGCGTACTCCTGGCCGGTGGCGCGGGCCAGGTCCCAGCCGTGGACGACCAGTTCGTCGGCCGCCACGGCCGCGGCCACACCTCCGGGCAGGTCCACGCCGCCCGCGCGGGTCATGCCGGTCCACGCGGCCGGGTCCCGCCAGGCCTCCGCCAGCTCGCCGAGGACCCCCGGCAGCCGTTCGCGCCAGTCGGCGGGCAGGGCCGGCACGGACCCGCCCGGGGGCGTGTCGGTCGTGGGGCCGAGGTCCTTGCGGGCGGCGTCGCGGAAGGCGACGGCCAGGCCCGCGAGGTGGCCCAGCAGGTTCCCCACCGTGTACGCGGGACAGGGCGTCGGCCCGCCCAGCCGGGCGTCGGGCACGCCCGCGACGAGGCGGGCCACGACGGCCGCCTGCGGTCCGAGATCGAAAGTGGTCGTGTCGGTCATCCTGCCGCTCCCTCCGGAACGAAATCGTCTGCAGGGTAGACCGGCGGCCGGGCCGGAACTCATCGGACATGCCCGGACGGGGCGAGGGTTTCCACGGGGCCGGTGAGGCCGGCGGCGGGTGCCCGCATAGGATGCGGGCCAGGGCGGGGCCGTAGCGCAGAGGTCGACGCGCGCGGTCTCCAAAGCCGCGAGGACGCCGGTTCGAATCCGGTCGGCTCCGCCCGCTCCGGCTCCGGAACGGCTCGACCGGCCGACTCCGCCGCCGCCCGCAGCCCCTCCTCGCGCTCCGGCCCGTTCGCGGTTCAGCCCGGCAGTTCCCCGTCGAGCAGTGTCAGTTCCGCTTCCGTCAGCCGCAGGTGGGCGGCCCGGGCCGAGTCGGTGATGGAGGCCGGGCGGCCGGCCCCCGGTACCGGGATCACGGCCGGGGAGCGGCTGAGGTGCCAGGCCAGGGCGATCTGCTGCGGGCTGACGCCCCGTTCGGCCGCGACGCGGTGGAAGGCCGTGCCGGAGGAGGCCGGGCCCGAGGGTCCGTCGAGGGAGCTGCGGGAGATGCCGCCGAGGGGGCTCCAGGGGAGGAACGCCAGGCCCAGCTCGGTGCTCAGCCGCAGCTGGGGCTCGCTGTCGCGCACGGCGGGCGAGTACTGGTTCTGTACGGACACGAGGCCGTCGCCGAGGATCTCGTGGGCCCGGCGGATCTGGTCGGTGGTCACGTTGGAGATGCCGGCGGCGCGGATCGTGCCGGCTTCGAGGAGTTCGCGCAGGGCGCCGACGGACTCCGCCCAGGGGACGGCCGGGTCCGGCTTGTGCAGCTGGTAGAGGCCGATGGCGTCGACGCCCAGCCGCCGGGCGGAGGCTTCGGCGGCGCGCTTGAGGTGGTCCGGGGTGCCGTTGACGGTCCAGCTGCCGTCACCGGGGCGGCCGCGGCCGCCCTTGGTGGCGATCAGGACGCCGGAGGTGTCGCCGCCGTAGCGGGCAAGGGCGCGGGCGATGAGCCGTTCGTTGTGGCCCGCCTCGCCGGCGTGCCAGTGGTAGCTGTCGGCGGTGTCGATGAGCGTGACGCCGGCGTCGAGGGCGGCGTGGACCGTGGCGATGGCCCGGTCCTCGTCGGGGCGGTGCTCGATGGAGAGGGGCATGGCACCCAGGCCTATGGCGCTGATGGTGGTGCCTGCGATGGCGCGGTGGAGCATGGCGGTTCGTGTCCCTCGGTCGGCAGGGTGGGCGGACGTGGTGTGGTGCCCCCACCCTGACCGACTCCCGTCACCAGCAGAAGTGACCTTCTACTGGATGCGTTTTAAGCAGGACTGTTGACGGATCGATCCGCCGGGGCCGAGGTGGCGGTCCCCGGGCCCCGGCGGTCGGTTCCGTGGCGGTCAGGCCCGCGGCGGGCTCGGGAGCGGGGCCTTGCCGACGTGCAGTACGTGGGCGTCCAGGGGCAGCGGGGTGTGGCCGTGGAGGCGGAGGCCGGCGTCGGCGAGCAGGCGCGCGTAGTGGTCGGCGCGGCGTTCGCGGCCTCCGACGTTGCAGGCCATGTGCAGGTCCCAGGCGGTCGCCAGCGAGGGCGAACCGTCGGCGGGCAGGAGGCGCTCGACGACGAGCAGGTCCGCGTGGGCGGGCATCGCACGGGCGATGTGGCCGAGGATCTCCCGGCAGCGGTCGTCGTCCCAGTCGTGCAGGACGCGGGCGAGCACGTAGACGTCCCCGCCGGGCGGTACGTCGGCGAAGTCGCCCGCCCGGTAGTCACAGCGCGCGCCGCAGCCGGCGGCGTCGAGCAGGCGGCGGGCCGTGGCGACGGCGTGCGGGCGTTCGAGGAGGACGCCGCGCAGGCCCGGGTGGGCGGTGAGGATCTGCCGGAGCAGCTCCCCGTTGCCTCCGGCGACGTCGACGACCGTCGCGGGCCCGGGCGCCCGGGCGGCGGCGGTGACGGCCGGGTGGGCGGGCAGCGGCCGGAACATGCGTGAACTCGCGGCCATGGAACAGTCGAAGACGTCGACGAGCTCGGGGTCGCGGGCGAAGTGGTCGAAGTGGTTCTCGCCGAAGACGTGGTCGAAGGCCGGCTGCCCGGTCCGCACGGTGTGGTCGAGGGCGCCGAAGGAGCGGTAGAACGGGCCGCCGTACATCAGGGCCAGGGGGCGCATCGACGCGGGCGCGTCCTCGCGCAGCAGGGCTCCGAGTTCGGTGAGGCGAAATCCCTCCTGCTGCTCGTCGTCCGCGTCCGGGGTGTCGTCCCGGGTGACGGCGCCGAGCATCGTGAGGTAGCGCAGGAGCGTGGTGAGGCTCCCGGGGTGGGTGCCGGTCCGGCGGGCGAGGTCCTCGGCGCGGTACGCGGTGCGGGTGTCCATGGCGTCGGGCAGGCGCAGCCGGGCGAAGGAGGCGAGGGCCTGGGTCGTCCACGCGCCGGTGAGCAGATGAAGGAGCGTTTCGGCGGGCGGTCGCGCGTCGCTGCGGGGGCGGGCGGGGCCGTCGGGCCGGTCCAGGTGGGCGGCGAGGGAGTCGCGGTGGTCGCCGTGCGCGTAGAGCTCCATTCTGCGGTAGCCGCAGGCCGCGTCGGCGGGGGTGGTGAAGTACAGGACCGTGCCGTCCTCGTGCGGGTTGTAGCCGCCGCCGTCGGGGCGTGCGCCGTGGCGGGCGAGGATCGCGCACAGGCCGCGCAGCACCAGCGGGTCCGGGTGGTCTACCTCGAAGGCGAGGTGTGCCTCGTGCCGGCCGGTCCGCTCCAGGGCGGCGATCCCTTCCAGGCCGGAGTGCGGGGACACGGTCAGAGCGAAGACCTCGACGGCACGCCGTTCCCCCGCGACGCCGTACACCCGGGGGCGCAGGATCCGTACGTCGAGTTCGGCGGGGTCGCGGCGGTGGCGCCGGGCGAGGCGTTCGCGGACGACCACGCTGGGGTGCGAGGGGGTGTCCACCGCCAGTCCGCAGTCGGCGAGTTGGGCCCGCAGGGCGTCCGCGTCGGGCGGGAAGAGCAGCAGCCCGGCATGGGCGAAGTGGCAGTGGCCGGCCAGCGCCCGCAGGTCGGGGGCGCTGATGCCGGGCAGGAGCAGCGGGAGCAGGGTGGCGCTGTCGTGCTCGCGGACGAACGCGGCCGCCGCGCGCAGGCGGGCCGTGTCGTCCAGCAGCATCGTTTCGTCGGGGAAGGTCGTCGTCATCGTGGGCATGTCCTCGGGCCGGTACTGAGTCAGGGCAAGGCAAGGCAGGGCAGGGCGGGACAGGAAGGGAAGGAGCGGGGCGCTGCGGGGGTCAGACGCCGACGTAGTTGTCGGCGAACCACTCCTGGTGGACGCGCGAGGTGCGCAGCGAGGCGATCCGGGAGCGCCGCAGGGCGGCCTGGAAGAACGATCCGGCGGGCTCGTCACCGTCGGGTGCCGCGTGCAGCAGGCGGGTCATCCACCCGGTGAACTCCTGCGCCTTCCAGATGTGCGTCAGGCACCGGTCCGAATACGCGTCGAGTCCCGCGGTGTCGCCGCGGGTGAGGGCGTCGGTGAGCGCCGAGGCCAGGATCCCGGCCTCCAGGACCGCGAGGTTGGCGCCCTTGGCCGCGGCCGGGGCGAGCAGACTCGCCGCGTCACCGGCGAGGAAGAGCGACCCGTGGCGCAGCGGTTCGATCACGTCGCAGGCCAGGTCGACGAGGCCGCGTTCCAGGAACGCGCCCCGGTGCAGCGGACCGTGGTCCGCCGCGCGCATCCGGAGGTCGAGTTCGTCCCAGATGCGCTGCTCGGACCAGGCGTCGGCGGCGGTGCCGCGCTGCCACTGGAGGTAGTAGCGGGTCACGTCCGGGGTGCGGGCCATGTGTCCGGCGAATCCGCGGTCGTGGAGGGCGTAGCCGACGGCGTCGAGGCTCGGCGGGGCCTCGGCGAGCAGGCCGAGCCAGGTCACGCCGTGGTCGTGGTGGTGGCGGACGGTGTCCGGCGGCAGGGAACGGCGGGCCGCCCCGTGCCGTCCGTCGCACCCGGCGACGTAGCGGGCGGTCCACCGGGTGGGACGGCCGTCGGGCCCGCGCGTCGTGACGGACGGCCGGGTGCCGTCAGCGTCGTGGACGGCGAGCGCCTCCGTGTCGAAGCGGATGCGTCCGCCGCGGTCGAGGTAGTGCCTCAGGAGGTCCGTGACCAGGTTCTGCTGCGGGTAGACGTGGTGCCCTACGCCCTCGCCGAGGGCGCCGTAGTCGAGCCGGAAACGGCCCTCGGGGGTGCGGAACTCGCAGGCGCCGTGCCGGCGGCCGTGGCGGTGCAGGCCGTCGGCGAGGCCGTGCCGGTCCAGGATCCGGGCGGTGTGGGGGGCGAGGAACCCGGCGCGGGGCCGGGTCTGGACGTGGGAGCGGGAGGAGCGTTCCAGGATGACGCAGTCGATCCCGGCGGCGAGCAGGAGGTTTCCGAGCACGAGCCCGGCCGGACCGGCACCGAGGATGACCACGTCGGCTGATGCGCGTAAAGCGCAGGATGTCTGACTTTCCGTCATAGCGGGTGAAGCATAAGCACGCGAAGATCCGCGAACCTACGCCAGCCATCCCTTAGCGGGAATAGAGTGACAATCGCCCCGGGTGGCGGCGGCCCGTGACGGCGGGCCCGAAGGCGGGTTCCCGTGGCCTGCGGGTGGTACGCGCCGGGCGCGCGGGAGCGGGAGCACGCTCCCGTACGCCCCCTACTGAGCCCCCGGGGACCGGGGCCCCGTCGGCGGCATGCGCGGGATCACCGGTCCGGGTGAACCGCGGCCCGGCCGGGGCGGCGTTCCAGCGGCGCAGCAGGAAGGGGAGCTCTCGTAGCCGGAGCGGACGGTCCCCTGGTGGATCATGACCAGGACGGCCTTCGCCCTGCGGCGGTAGAAGGAGAGCACGTCCTCGTCCTGGGACAGTCCCACCAGCAGGCGCGGTGCCCGGGGGTGGCCCAGTTCGGCGAGGAGCCGGGCCGCCTTCACCCGTACGAAGGAACGGACGAGCAGCTCGCGCGGGGTCGAGGCGGGGCCCCGGACCGGGCGCACCAGCTCCGTCAGCACGGGTACGGCCCGGGTGTCCCCCAGCCGTGCCAGCGAATGGGCGGCGTTGACGCGGGAGACGGGGTCGAGCGCCTTGTCGCGGGCCATGTCCGCGAGGATCCGGTGCGGGCGGCGGTCGCCGAGCCGGACCGCCAGCAGGCGGGCCGCCAGCGCGCGCCCGGTGCCGTCGAAGCCGGGGTCCTTCGCGAGGGACAGCAGCAGTTCTCCCGCCCCCGCGTGCCCCAGCTGGGCGAGGGCGTGGGCGCGGGCGATCGGGGGTGTGCCGTCGGCGTGGACCAGCTCCAGCAGCAGTTTGACGCCGCGCCCGTCGCCGCCCGCGGCGAGCCGGAACGCGGCCTGGATGCGGGCGATGTCGTTGTACAGGCGCAGCATCCGCAGGCCCACCAGCCCCGCCTGGGACCGGGAGACGAGCGGCGGCACCGGGCTGCGGGCGTTCTCGTCCCGGGCGATCCGCAGGAGGAGGTCGCGGGCGCGTTCCTCGTCGAGGTCGGCCAGGGCCACGGCGGCGTGCAGTTCGTCGCGGAAGAGGTTCTGCCGGGTGGCGGCCAGTGCGGCCAGGGCCGAGGCCGTCCTCTCGGCGGCGTCCGGCGGTATCCGGGTGCCCAGCCTGGCCTGTGCGGCGATGAACTCCAGGTCGGGCAGGCCCGCGTCGCCGGCGCCGGCCAGCCGGTGCAGGGTGCGGGCGGCGGGGCCGGCGGGGCCGGCGGGTGCCGCGTCGAGCAGGAAGCCGACGTACGACATCCGCGCCGTCCGCAGGTCCAGGCGGGCGCGCAGGCTGCCGGGGCGTTCGGGGCGGCGGGTGCCGAGGAAGCGGCGCAGCTCGCCGCGCAGCCGCCGGGGGGCGGCGGCCACGGCCTGGGCGGCGAAGTAGTCGGCGAGCGTCTGGTGGAGGAAGGTGAGGCCGGCCTCGTCCTGGGTGAACAGCCCGCTGTGGCGCAGCAGGTCCGCCAGGAACCGGTGCCAGGTCTCCTCCGGCATGGGTGCGGGGCGCGCCGCCTCCGGGAAGCCGAGCAGCGCCGTGAGGACGTCGGTGCGGTGCGGGGCGCCGGGGCGGCCGGGCGGTCCCTCCACGTGGGGTGCGGCGAGGCGGGACAGGAGTGCGAAGAGCCGGTCGACCGTCTCCTGGGCCCGGCCGAGCACGGGGGGGGCCGTAGCGTTCCAGGGCCTGGCGGGTCTGCTGCTGGATCCCGGACATGCCGGCGGCGTGGTGCCGGTTGGAGAGCGCCCCGACGAAGCGGCGGTACAGGTCCCCCCGGTACACGGGCAGCGGCTCGTCCGGCGCCGCCGAGCCGAGGGTGCACAGGATGGCCGCCATCAGCGGGACCGTGCCGAGGCCCGTCGCGGGCCGGGCGGCGGCCGTCTGCGCGAAGCGGTCCGCCGCCTGCTCGGGCGCGGTGCGGCCCGCGGCGCGGAACCATCTCAGGGCGAGGGAGCGGAACTCCGGCGGGTCGAACGGGCGCAGTTCGAGCACCGGTGTGTCCTCGCCGAGGACGCCGAGCTCGGACTCGGGCAGCGGACGGGTCGCGACCACGAACCGGAACGGACCGCCGGCGGGCGCGGCCGCGGGCGGCGGCCCGGTGCGGGCGGCGAAACCGGCCAGGGTCTGCAGGGCCTCGCGCCGGGACTCCGGCAGCAGGATCTCGTCCAGCCCGTCCACCATCACCAGCCACGGCACACCCGGCTCCGCCTCGGCCCGGAAGAGTTCGGGGCCGGGCCCTTCGAGCAGCCCGAAGCGGCTCAGGTCCCGGGTGACGGCGCGGGAGAGGACCTGCGGCAGGGGTTCTCGCGACAGCAGGTCGGTGGCCCGGAGCAGCACGGGCAAGGCCCGCACGTCGGCGTCGGCGGGCGGGTCCGTGTCCGTGTCCGTGTCCGTGTCCGTGTCCTCGGCGGTGAGGCGGCGGCGGGCGGCCGTGGCCAGCGCCATGCGCAGGAAGGTGGTCTTGCCGCCGCCGGGTCCCGCCGTCAGGACCGTGACGCCGGCTTCCCGGCCGCCGCCGAGCCGGTGCAGGGCCTCCTCGGCGGTCAGCTCCCCCGGTGTGACCCGGGAGGCGCCGGGGCCGAGGGCGCGGACGCGGGCCCGCTGACCGAGGCAGACGTCGGCCAGCGGGGGTGCGCCGGTCCCGATGGTGCCGCCGACGTACGGGTGCTCCCGGGTCGCTCAGGTAGTCGTGGACCTGCTGGGCCTGTGGGTCGGCGGGCGTGAGGCCGGCCGGGCCGGGCGGCAGGCCGATCAGCCCGTGCAGGGCGGTGCGTTCGGCTTCGCCGAGGATCCCGTACCAGCGGTCGACGCGGCTGGCGGTGAGGGTTCCCGCGCCGTCGGTGGGGCGGTGCTCGCTGACGATGCCGATCAGGCAGCCGCCGCTCCACACCGCGGCCCCGGACATGCCCTCCCAGGGCGACGTTCCGGCGCCGTCGGCCTCGTCGCCGCCGGGCGGGTCGACGATCAGCTCCAGCGTGCCTTCGCGCCGCCCGGACAGGGCCACGGCGCTGCCGTGGGCGTGCCGGGTGTCCCGGTACTCGAACGGGGCCCCGTCCGGGCCCACTTCGTGGCGCAGCTTGAACCGCGGGAAGCCCACGGCCTCGCAGGGCGCCGAGCGGCCGAGCCGCCCGTACCAGAGCGGGTCGGCCGCCTGCTCCGGTACCGCGCGGGTCCCGCCGGGGGCCGGCCGCAGCGCGAGGACGGCGATGTCGAGCCGGCCGTGCAGGAACCCGGTGTCGGCCGCGACGTCCGTGATCCCGCCGCGGCCGTCCACGAAGCGGACCCGTACGGTCCGGGCGTCGTCGACGACATGGGCCGCCGTCAGCACGTGCCCGGGCCCGACGCGGACACGCATGGCGCGCACGGCGGACCGGACGCCCACAGCGCCCGGCCCACGTACGCCGCTGCCACCGTACGCACCCCCGAGCGCCCCTGTACGCGGGTTGGCCGAACCCCATCCGAATCCGGTCACACCCCCTCCCGTCCGGCCACCGCCGCGGCCGCGGGACCGGCCCGTCAGGCGCAGGTGTCCGTGTAGGGACTGCTGTCGGGAAGCCGGCCGACCTCGGCACGGATGCGGACCAGTACGTCGTCCTCGCCGCGCGTCCGACGGGGGGTGCCAGGGTCGCTGGAGGGGAAGAGGGCGGAGATCTGCTCCGCCGCCCGCACGGCCGCCGGCTCCGGGCCGCGGATCTCGATGGTGATCACGTTCGCGCTCATGCCGAAGGGGAGCGGCGGACGGCGGGTACGGTTCCTGCCCCCGGCCGCGGCTCACCCGAAGGGACGCAGGAGTGCGCGTGCGCTCCCGCGAATGGCTCAGGATCGGGACGCCGGGCAGGCCGTAAGTCGGATGGGATGTCTAGCGTCGTTGCAAGCACATCCGTTCGCGAGTCCTGTGGAGACGACCATGTCCCGTAGAGGGCGGTGGATGGCCGGCGCCTGCGTCAGTGCGGTCGCTGCCGGCCTGCTCGCCACCGCGGGCAGTCCTGCTCCGACGGCGCGCGAGGCCTCCGGGGGCGGCGCCGGTTCCAGGATCGCCGTGGGCGCCTATCTTCACTACGGCTCGCCCGGCGTCGACAGGATGCGGGGGCTTTCGCGCTGGCTCGGGGGTACCGAGCTGCGCGCCGGGCACACCTACCTGCCCGGCGACACCTGGGAGAACATCGAGGGGGCGCCCGATTCCCTGCGCAACTGGGCGCGTTGGCGCAAGGAGCGGCGGGACCGGCTGTTCGTCCTGAACGTGCCCATGTTCGAGGGCAACGAGGCCGACGTCCCCGACGAGCGGGTGGCCGAGCTGCTCCGGGCGGGCGCGGAGGGCGAGTTCGACCACCACTTCCGGCGGCTGGGCGAGCGCCTGGTCCGGCTGGGGGTGCCGGACACCGTGATCGTGCTGGGCTGGGAGATGAACGGCTTCAACTACACCCACCGGTGCCAGCCCGACCCCGAGAGCTGGAAGAGGTACTGGCGGCGCGTCGTGGCCGCCATGCGCTCCGCGGAGGGGCAGCGGTTCCGCTTCGACTTCGCCCCCAACCGGGGCAGGGACGCGATCCCCTGGACCCAGTGCTATCCCGGGGACGACGTGGTCGACATCGTCGGCATGGACTCCTACGACCAGCCTCCCGGCGACTCCTTCGACGAGCAGATCGACCAGCCCTACGGGCTCCGGCAGCACGTCGAGTTCGCGAAGGCGCACCACAAGCGGATCTCGTACCCCGAGTGGGGGCTGTTCCGCAACGGCGACAACCCCGAGTACATGCGGCGGATGCTGGCGTGGATCGCCGACCACAAGCCGCTGTACCACAGCATCACCGACTACTGCCCGCACGGTGTGTGGCAGTGCGGCGAGAACCCGCGCTCCGCACGGGTGTTCCGGGAGTCCCTGTCACCCCACCGGAAGGGCCGCCAGTCGCCCCGCCCCCGGCCGTGAGCCGCCGGGGCCGGTGAAGGGGGCGGCGGCGAGGCCGAGGCCGACATATTCGATGGAAGTCATGCCCGGGACGCCAGACGCGGCCCGGGCACGTCCGCTTCTCGATTCCTGATTTCCCCGCCCCGACGGGGCGGCGTACGGGGGAATGGTCGGACAAAATCAAGGCATATCATCTCGGATTGCTTTGCCCAACCGAGATATTTCACGCCGTGTCCGACACCTCGGGGATGCACGAGTCGTGCAAAATTGGCCGTCGTCGGGAGCCGTAACGCAGTCACCGAGAACAGTCACCGTCATGGTTTGTTCCAGTACCTGAATGCGGAGGTATCACGATTGCCGAAAACAAAAAAACGATGGGAGAGCCATCGCTCTCCGGCCCTGTTCCTGGCCGTCTCCGTGACCGCCGCACTGTTCACCCCCGCCGGCCCCGCCCAGGCCGCCTCGATGTACGGCATAAAGGCCGTCGCCGTCGCCGCGTCCAAGAAGGGCGCCCCTTACGTCTACGGCGCCACCGGGCCCAGCGAATTCGACTGTTCGGGCCTCACCCTCTACGCCTTCCGCAAGGCCGGCCGGGTCCTCCCCCGCACCGCGGAGGCCCAGTACGAGAGCACCGACCACATCTCGCGCACCCAGCGCGCACCCGGCGACCTGGTCTTCTTCCCCACCGGGGGAACCATGGCCCACGTCGGCATCTACGCGGGCCACGACAAGATCTGGCACGCCCCCCGGCCCGGCACCCGCGTGAGGCTCGAACGCATCTGGACCGGCACCGCCCGCTACAGCCGGGCCAATTAGCCGCACCGGCGCGAGCCGCCAGGAATCCCGACCGAGAAAGCCGAACCGAATCGGAATCGGCACGGACACGGCCCCGGCCGGCGGAAGCAAAAGAACACATTCACCGGCCCACGAGGAGCCCCCACGCGAAGGGCGCCCGACGGTCGCAGCACCGCCGCGCGCCCTTCGGCCCGAACTCCGAATTCCCACCGCCGTCATTGAAGGGATGAATGGGTGCCGGAATGGAATTACCGGATCAGGTCACTGGCCGGCGCTGACGGCAGTAAGGCGCGTCGTGTGGTCGCGCAGGGCCGTGACGCGGACCCGCCCCGCGGGGAAGGGCTCCCTGCCGTGCCGCCCGGGGGCCTGCGCGAACGGGGTCCATGACCCCGCCTCTCGATCAGGCCGTGCCGTGCGGCATCGGGTAGCCCTACCGCTCGTCGGTGTTGACCTTCACGTTGGTTGAAGGTCGATGATGGCGCGGTGCCAAAAGATGATCTGATGCCGATCGGAGTCTTCGCCCAGCGCACTGGTCTGACGTCCAGCGCGTTGCGGTTCTACGCCGACTCCGGGCTCCTGCCCCCTGCCGAGGTCGACCCGGTCTCGGGTTACCGGTACTACAGCGCCGACCAGGTGGTTCGGGCGACCGTGCTGCGTCGGCTGCGCGAGATCGCCATGCCCCTCGCCGGTGTCGGGGCGGTGCTGGATTCCGGGGCTGACGCGGCATCCCGGCTGCTCGATGAGCATGTCGCGAGGGTCGTCGGGAACGCGGTGGCGGCACAGCAGAAGGCTGCTGTCATCAAGTCCGCCCTCGGCCATGCGCCAGGTCTTCCGATTGCGGCGCTGAAGGGTCCCGTGCTGGCGGATGCGGTCGAGCAGGTCCTGACCGCGACCGCGCATGAGCCCGGGTTGCCGGAACTCGCCGGCCTGCGCATCGAGGCGAGCCATGAGGCGGTGACCCTGACCGCGACCGACCGTTACCGGCTCTCCACCCGAACCCTGGTGCCGGCTGGACCACCGACGCAGACGTGGGCCGGCACGGTCGACGGTGACGAGCTGCGGGTGGCAGCCGCCGAAATCCGCCGCAGCCCGCTGGTTCAGGTCGAAGCGGTGTCGCACGGGATCTGGCTCCGCGTGGCCGGCCGGGAGGACCGGCATTGCCGGTTGCTGCCCGGGGTCTTCCCCGACCATCGGCTGATGCTCGCGTCACTGGGCGAGGTCACCACCCGCGTGACGGTCCCGAAGGACCTGCTTCTGAGGGCCCTGGAAGAACATCCCGGTGAACGCATCGGGCTGCACGTCGCCGGCCACGGGGTGAAAGTCGTCTCAGCCGATGACAAGCGCCCCGGCATCCCGCTGTCGGCCACCGCGACGGGGCAGGCCCTCCGGATCTGGTTCGAGCTGACCACCTTCTACCCCGCCGTGAGCACCGCGATCGGCCCCGACGTGATGCTCGATCTGAGGGGGCACGACCAGCCCGTCACGATCCGCTCCGCCGACCGCGGTGATCTCACCACCCTGGCCATGCCCATCAAGGCCGACCACGCCGCCTGAACGAGACGACGAGGAACACCCCATGACGACCACACCCGCGAGCCCCGACCCGACCATGGCAGCCATCGGCCAAGCCGTCGCCGAAGGCCGGGCCGGTGACGTCCGTTCCGCCCGCCGAAGACTCCTGAACCTGTGGTCCGCGATCGGTGTCACCGGCGATCCGCTGCAGCGCTGCTCCCTGGCCCACTACCTGGCAGATCTCTACGAAGATCCCGCCCAGGCCCTGGCCTGGGACGTCCGAGCCCTGGACGCTGCCGACGCCGTGACCGAGCAGCGCGTCCAGGAGCACCACGCCGGCCTCCACATCGCCGGCTTCTACCCCTCCCTGCACCTCAACCTCGCCGACAACTACCGCCGACTCGGCTCCTTCGAAGCCGCCACCGAACACATCAACGCGGCCCAAGAGCACGCCCCCCGGCTTCCTCGGGATCCCTACGGCGACCTCCTTCGTCGCGCCATCCAAGAGGTCGCCGAGGCCATCGGCAGACGGGACCGCACACGGCGAGCCTCTGCACCCGGTTCTGCTGCGTGACGCTAGCGGTGGGAGCGCTGGGCCTCGACGATCCGGCGGACGGAGCCGTCGAGGCCGGCGCGGGCCTGGACCCGCTCGGCGAAGCCGGGGAACTGCCCGGCGACGGCGCTGAGCAGCCGCAGCTCCAGCGGCGCCACGTTCACCTCGCACCGGTCGCGCCGTACGGCCCGTACGACGCCGTCGGCGACCTGTCGGGGCGTCACGGTCCTGATGCCGCTCGGCGGGGTCGCGCCCGTCGCGGCGAACATGCCCGCGTCGCGGACGAAGCCCGGCTGGACGAGGGAGACCCCGACCCCGGTGCCCCTGAGTTCCTGGCGCAGGGCGAGGGCGAATCCGCGCAGCCCGAACTTCGTCGCGTTGTACAGGGAGGTCGACCCGGTGGCCGCCTTGCCGGAGATCGAGCCGACCAGCACGATGTGGCCGCGGCCCCGGGCCGTCATGCGCTCCGCGAGGAGGCGGGTCAGCAGCACGGGTGCGCGCAGGTTGACGTCGAGGGCGCGGTCGAGCTGCTCCTCGGTGTAGTCGATGAGGTCGCCGCTGGCGGGCAGGGCGGCGTTGGCGACGAGGACGTCCGTGTCGGCGCAGGCCTCCGCGAGCCGGACGACGTCCGGCCGGAGGGCCAGATCGGCGACCACGGTACGGGCGCCGTAAGCGTCGGCGGTGGCCTTGAGGGCCTCCTCCCGGCGCCCGGTGAGCGTGAGGCGGGCCCCCTGCGCCGTCAGGCGGGCCGCCAGGGCGGAGCCGATGCCGCCGGTGGCTCCGGTGAGCAGGACGTTGGATCCGGACAGTTCCACGATGACTCCCCTGCGGAGGCGTTCCCCTGCTGACTGTTCGTTCGAACGAACAGTAGGGATCCCCCCCGCTCCTGTCCACACCCCGGACGCCCCAACTCCCCTTCCCCGTAAGGGCGGACGGCCGTCGCGGCTGGTGGGGCAGAATATCGGCATGCCTCCTGCCTCCGACACCCGCCAGAGCATCGTCGACGCCGTGCTGCGGATCATCGGGCAGGACGGGATCGCCGCCGTCACCAACCGGCGGATCGCCAAGGAGGCCGGGGTCTCCCTCGGCTCCGTCACCTACCATTTCGCGACCCAGCACGAGCTGTTGCGCGAGAGCCTGCTGCACTTCGTGGCCGAGGAGACCCGGCACTTCACGGGGCTCGCCGACGCCTGCACCGACGAGCACTTCGACATCGGGCAGGCGGCGGACGTGGTGGCGCGGGTCGCGGGCGGCAACGCCTTCGACAGCCGCCATATCGCGCCGTTCGAGCTGTACGTCCAGGCCGGCCGCGACGAGCGGCTGCGTGCCGCCGCCACCGAGTGCTTCGCCGCCTACGACCTGCTGGCCGCCCGGGTCCTGACCCGCCTCGGCGTACCGGACCCCGAACGCCTGGCGGGCGCCGCCGTCGCCCTGGTCTTCGGGCAGCAGCTACGCCGCCTGGCCACCGGAGCCCCGGCGGAGCACCTCGTCGACGCCCTGCTGCTCCTCACCCGGCCCGCCCCGACGCCGCCGGCTCCGGCGCGCGGCGCGTCGTAGACGTACGCGTCCAGGTCCAAGCCCTCGGGTGCTGTGCCGTACCGCCTCCGCGACGACCTCGATGTCCGGGGCGGCCCGGAGCAGGGAACTACGCCTGGGCAGGGGGCTACAGCGTGTCGAGGAAGGTCCGCACCGTCGTCGCGAATCCCTCCGGGTCCGTCTCGTGGACCGTGTGCCCGGTGGCGAGTTCGGCGAGGCGGGTGCGGGGGCGGCGGGCCGCCATCTCCTTGGCGTGTCCGGCGGTGAGCGTGTCGCTCCGGGTGCCGTGAACGAGCAGGGCGGGGCAGTCCGTTGACAGCCAGTCGGCCCAGTGGTCGCCGTTGACGCGGCCGACGGAGGTGACCATGTCCTGCGGGCGGAAGGCCAGTCCCCAGCCGTCGGGGTGCTCGCGGACGGCGTCGGTCAAGTAGCGTGCCGAATCGCCGAGTTGCTCGATCAGCGCCGTGCGGGTGGGGGCCCGGTGCGGCCACCTCAGGCAGAAGGACAGGTCGGAGTCGATCTCGGCGCCGACGTCCTCGATGACCAACGCGCTGACCAGGTGCGGGTGGTGGGCGGCGAGCTGGTAGGCGTTGACGCCGCCGAGGGAATGGCCGAGGACCACCACCCGGTCCAGACCGAGGTGGGCGAGGAGCGCGGCGGCGTCGTCCACGTAGCCCTCCCGGGAGAAGTCGGCCGCCCGGTCGGAGAAGCCGTGGCCGCGCTGGTCCGGCGCCACGACCCGCCAGTCGGGGGCCAGGGCCCGTGCCAGCGCGGTGAAGGTGCGGCCCTCGTTGAAGTGGCCGTGCAGGGCGAGGAGGGGCCGGCCCGGGCCGCCGAAGTCGAGGTAGGACAGGCGGCGTCCGTCCAGGGTCATGGCTGCGCGTACCGGCTCGGTCCGGGGTGTCGGGATCATGAAATCAGCTTGCCACCCGGTGCCGGGCGTCGTCATGCGTCCCGTGACACGCCGGTGGTCAGGTGAATGCCGGGCGGAACACCCTCGGAGGCGGTGTGATCCTGCTTCGACGTCCGTCATCGACTTTGGAGTGACATGCGTATTCGCACTGCGTTCGCCGCCACCGTTCTGGCTGCGGTCGGGATCCTCGGAGCCACGGGTTCCGCCGTCGCCGACGCCAACGCCAACGGTTTCGCCATCGGCTCCCCCGGTGTGCTGTCGGGCAACGTCGTCCAGGTGCCCGTGCACGTACCGATCAACGTGTGCGGCAACACCATCAACATCATCGGTCTGCTGAACCCGGCGGCCGCCAACACCTGCGTCAACACCTGATCGCACCGCGGCCCCCGGGCCGCTCCGACGGTCCCGTCCGGGGGTTAACGCCCCCGGCCGGGGCCGTCGGCCACGTCCGCCCCCGGCCCCGTGTCAGTGCCCCGTGTCAGTGCCCCTGGCTAGGGTGAGTGGATGAATCGGATAGAGGTCGTCGCCGACCGGGGCGAGTGGCGTGGCGGGTTCGAGGAGCGGCTGCTGGCCGCCTACCGGGATGCGGGGTGCCCGGAACCCCTGGCCCGGGCCCTGAAGGAGCGGGCCCTGAAGGGGATCGACGGCTGGACGCTGGCCACGGACGGCACGGGGTGGATCGCCGTCGGGGTGACGCACGACAACGGGGCGGCCGTGGGCCGGATCCACGATCTGACGGTGCCGCAGGGGCGCGAGTGGGCCGAGCGGTGGTGTGCGGAGCAGGGGGCGCGGCGGGTGGAGGTCCGGCTCACCGGCGGGGCGGGGGTCTTCGCCGACTACCCCGTACGGGGCCAGAGCCGGATGCGTGCCGTGGCGGAACGGCCGGGACTGCCGCCGGGGCTGACGGTGCGGCGGCTGCGCGAGGAGGAGTACCGGGACTGGTACGCCCGTGAGGAGGCCTCCTACATCGCCGACATCGTCCGGGCCGGAGCCCTGACGCCGGAGGAGGCCCGGGAGAAGTCCGACCGGGACTTCGCCGAACACCTCCCCCAGGGCTATCTGACGCCGGGACACGCCTTCTACGCGATGGAGGCCGACGGCCTGGTGGTGGGAACCGGCTGGGTCAACCACGGCTTCCTGCCGGGCGTCACCTTCGGCTTCTCCCTGGAGGTGTACGAGGAGCACCGCGGCAAGGGCTACGGCCGGGCCGCGATGGCCGTCGGCGAGTGGGCCACCCGGCAGGGCGGGGACGAGGCGCTGATGCTCAACGTCTTCGGCGGTAACGAGGTCGCGATGGGCCTGTACGACAGCACCGGTTTCGCCGTACTGGACGAGTACCGCTCCATCGATCTCTGAGCGGCGGCCCGGGGAGCGGGCCCCCGCTACTCGGGCAGGCCCCCGCTGCCGGGCGTGCCCGCCGGCCGGGCCAGCCGGGAGTTGCGGTAGGAGTAGCCGAAGTAGATGACCAGGCCGATGAGGAACCAGACGACGAAGCGGATCCACGTCTCGACGCGCAGGTAGGTGATGAGCCAGACGGAGGCGATGACGCCGACCGCGGGGGTGAAGGGCATCAGCGGGGTGCGGAAGGTGCGGGGAAGGTCGGGGCGCCGGTAGCGGAGCACGATGACCGAGGTGCACACGACCGCGAAGGCGAGCAGGATGCCGATGTTGGTGAGCTCCGCCGCCTCGCCGATCGGCACGAAGCCCGCGATGACCGCGGACACCACGCCGACGATCCAGGTGACGCGGGTGGGGACGTGCCGGGTCGGGTGGGTCTTGGCGAACCAGTGGGGCAGCAGTCCGTCGCGGCTCATCGAGAACCAGACGCGGGTCACGCCGAGCATGAACGTGAACATGACGGTGAGGATGCCGATGATGGCCCCGACGGCGATGACGTCGGCGACGACGGGCAGCCCTGCCGCCTTGAAGGCGCTGGAGAAGCCGCTCTCCGGGTCGATCTCCGTGTACTTCTGCATGCCCGTCAGGACCAGGCAGGCCAGGACGTACAGGACCATGGCGATGGCGAGGGAGTAGAGGATCGCCCGGGGCATGTGCCGCTGGGCGTCCTTGGACTCCTCGGCCGCCGTGCTCATCGCGTCGTAGCCGAAGACGGCGAAGAAGACGGTGGCCGCTCCGGTGAAGGCGCCCCCCACCCCGAACGGGAAGAAGGGCGTGTAGTTGCCGCTGTGGACGTGGAAGAAGCCGACGACGATGACGAGCAGGACGACGAGCACCTTGAGGCCGACCACGACCGTCTCGAAGCGGGCCGCGTTCTTGATGCCCAGGGTGAGCAGGTAGGCGGTGAACAGGCACAGGACGGCCGCGATGAGGTCGAAGCGGTGTCCTTCGCCGGTGCCCGGCGCTCCGAGCATCCAGGTGGGCAGGGAGGCGCCCGTCTCCTCCAGGAGGAAGTTGAAGTACCCGGAGATGCCGATGGCGACCACCGCCACGATGGCCGTGTACTCCAGCAGCAGGTCCCAGCCGATGAACCAGCCCGCGAGCTCGCCGAGGACGGCGTACCCGTAGGTGTAGGCGGAGCCGGCCTTGGGGATCAGGCCGGCGAACTCGGCGTAGGAGAAGGCCGCCGCGGCGCTCGCCACGCCGGCGATGAGGAAGGAGAGGAGCACCGCCGGGCCCGCGACGCCGTTGGCGACCGTACCGGCGAGGGTGAAGATGCCCGCGCCGATGATGCCGCCGACGCCGATGGCCGTGAGCTGCCACAGGCCGAGGGTGCGGGTGAGCTGCTCACTGGGGGCGCCTTCGGGCTCCTCGATGTGCTCGATCGGTTTGCGACGGAACGCTCCCTGCCCTGACCAGACGCCGGCCATGCTCCGAACCTTTCCGCCGGGGATGACGAGGATGACGAGAATGACGAGCACACATCATCCCGAAACCCCCATCCTTGCGGAACTAGGCGCTCCGACCTCGGGTGAGGAAGGTGGAGCAGGCCGGCGCGGCGCGGGGGTCAGGCGTGCAGGACGCCGGTGCCCAGCAGGCCGAAGAGGAGGACGCCGACGGCGATCCGGTAGGCGACGAAGGCGTTGAAGGAGTGCTTGGCGACGAACTTCAGCAGCCAGGCGATGGAGGCGTAGGCCACGCCGAAGGACACGACGGTGCCGACGGCCAGCGGGAGGGTGTCCACGCCGGCCCCGAGCGCGTCCTTCAGCTCGTAGAGGCCCGCGCCGGTGAGCGCCGGGATGCCGAGGAAGAAGGAGAGGCGGGTGGCCGCGACGCGCTCCAGGTCGAGGATGAGGCCGGTGGCCATGGTGGCGCCGGAGCGGGAGAAGCCGGGGAAGAGCAGGGCGAGGATCTGCGAGGAGCCGACCAGCATGGCGTCCTTGAGGGAGGTGTCGTCCTCGCCGCGCTTGTGGCGGCCCATCTGGTCGGCCGCCCACATCAGACCGCTGCCGACGATGAGCGAGCCGGCGACCACCCACAGGGAGGCCAGCGGCCCCTCGATCAGGGGCTTGGCCGCCAGGCCGACGACGACGATGGGGATCGTGGCGTAGATGACCCACCAGGCGAACTTGTAGTCGTGGTGGTACCGCTCCTCCCGGTTGGCCAGCCCCCGCCCCCAGGCGGTGACGATCCGCGCGATGTCCTTGTAGAAGTACGTCAGGACCGCCGCGATGGCGCCGACCTGGATCACGGCGGTGAAGGCGACGACGGACTTGTCGTCGACGGGGATGCCCATCAGCCCTTCGGTGATCTTGAGGTGGCCGGTGGAGGAGACCGGCAGGAACTCGGTCACCCCCTCCACGACGCCCAGGACGACGGCCTGTCCCACACTGATCGCGCTCACGTGCCTGCACTTTCGGTCGGTCGGTTGACGGGGCACCCGGCATCCGGACCGGACGCGCGGGACGCACAGAGTAACCAACGGCCGCCGGGCCGCAGCGGCGGCGGCCGGCGGATACCGTGGGCTCGTGAAGATCATCGACCTGGAACCCGGCGATCCCCGCCTCGTCGCCGACATGCTGCCCGTGCTGCGCGAACTGCGGCCGCACCTCACCCCCGAACTGTTCGCGGAGGTCTACGCCGAGGGGTACGGCCAGGGGCTGCGGTTCAGCGCCGCGTACGACGGGGACGGCAGGTGCGTCGGCGCCGCCGGCTGGCGGATCGTCGCCGGGACCTGCGACATCCGCAAGCTCTACGTGGACGACCTCGTCGCCCGGGGCGACGCCCGCTCCGCCGGCGTGGGGCGGGGCCTGCTCGCGTACCTGGAGGACCGGGCCCGCGAGGCCGGCTGCCGGCTGCTGGACCTCGACTCGGGCACGCAGCGCACCGCGGCGCACCGCTTCTACTTCCGCGAGCGCATGGGCGTCATCGCCTTCCACTTCGGCAAGGAGCTCGACGCGGGAGACGGGTGAGACCGGCAACTGACACCGCCCGGCCGGCTGCTGAGGGCCGCCACCCGTCTGGGTGGCGGCCCCCGGTGTGCGGCGCTCCGGGAAGAGGACGCGTCAGAAGGCGAAGACCGCGTTGCCGTTGAGGGTCGCGGACATGGCGCAGGTGTTGGAGAAGGTGTGCTTCCAGGTGACCTGGCTGCCCTGCCAGACGCCCTGCGCGGTCACGGTGACGGGGGCGTAGTGCATCGGACAGGCGCGGTTCGCGTCCGGGGCGGCCAGCAGCCGGTCGAAGGTGCCGCCGGTGGAGTTGAGCGCCGCACAGGCCGCCTTGGGGTCCGGGTGCGTGCCCTGGGCGGAGGGCATGCAGCTGAGGGTGGCGGCACGCAGGACGGTGCCGCCGTCCGCGTCGTCGCCCTGGGCGATGGAGAAGACCAGGGCTGAGGGGGCGTACAGGCTGGTGGGCTTGGCCTCGGCCATGCCGGTGGCGCCTGCCAGGCACAGGAGGGCGGCGGCGGAGACGGCAGCGAAGCGGTAGCGCACGACAAGACTCACTTTCGATACGAAGGTTTAGCGCGGCATTTTGTTTCGTTGTCGCGCTTCGATGTGGCCGAGTCTGTCGGATCCGAAGGTGGGGCGCATATCGATGACCGATTTACGGACAGACCGTTCGAATGCCGGTGAACGAACGGTCGTTCGGGCAGCTCAGACGGGGTGTGCTCGCTCCGTATCCGGGCGGAAACGGGGGGTGATCGCCCGAAGGGCCGTCCGGGCAGGCGCGCTGACCTGCGGTCGAGCACCCCGCGTACACCTGGAGGTCATTCAGCTTGTCCGGATAGGTACGGTTGCGAGCCCGACGTCGTAGTTCCAGCGCTCCCGCCTGATGTGCACGCTCTGGGACGCGGCCGCGCCGGCCACACCGAGCACGAGGATGAGGACGAGCAGCACCCTGGCCGGCGTCCCGAGGAGCAGGGGGCGGGTGGCGGAGGGCGGCGGCCCCGCGGCGGGAACGGGGGCGGGGACGGGGGCGGGGACGGGGGGCGACCCGTCGCCGAACAGGCGCTTCGGATAGGCGGAGGTCAGCATCATCGCGTACGCCTGGTAGCGCATGCGGAACCGCGCCACCGCCGCGACCGCACCGAACACCGGCTCGGGCATCCGCCCCAGCACCAGGGTGATCAGCCAGAACACCCAGCAGACGGCCCCCCAGCCGTACTGCAGGACGGTGCTCACGATCATCGCCGGGATCATCAGGACGAGGCGGAACAGCACGGCCAGCCGGTTCAGCTCCCCCGGGCGCAGTTCGATCCGGACGGGGTGGTCGGGGGCGTCGAAGGAGAAGGGCGGGTAGCGGTCCACGAGCAGCATCGCGCTCGCGGTGACCCGTGTCTCGTACGCCAGGAATCCGCCGAGGAAGCCGGCGATGCCGGCCGGGAGGCGGCCCTGGATCAGCGCCGCGAACCAGCCGACGATCGTCACGAAGAAGGCGGCGATGCCGAGGAGGGCCGTGACGATGAACTGGGGCAGCAGCAGGAGGAGCCGCAGCAGGACCGTCCAGCGCCGCTGCCGGCCCGGTGGAGGGACGTCGAGCTCGGGCAGGAACTCGCCCGGCGGGAAGCCGGGCTGGGGCGGGCGGGGGGTCCAGCCTGTGGTCACGGGGCGCTCCTGCCGTCGGTGGGCGCGCGGTCCGTGTCCCGGGACTCGCCGGAGAGCCCGCGGCTGCGCGCATGGGCCCTGCCAGGGGTACCGCGCGGAACCCGTCATTCCAAGGATCCCGGCTGTACGGGGCCGCCCATTGCCCTGAAGGGCCCCTCCCCCGGCCCGCGCGCCGTGGTCCCCGCCGCCGATGCGCCGGAGCGCCGGCCCGCCGTCTCTCCGACGGTGGACCGGCGCTCCGGTTCGGGTGCTGCGGGGGCCGCTCAGGCCGTGGCCGGCTCCGCGGCCTCGGGAGCGGCGGGCGCCTCGGCGGGGGCGCCGGTCTCCGCGTCGGGCCGCGGGATGCGGTGCAGGCCCCGGCGGTCGTAGAGGGCGGCGACGGCGAAGCCGAAGGCCAGCGCGGCGACGAGGGCGATGCCCATCGAGGTCCAGGCCCGGGTCAGGCCCGCGTCGGCCTGGGCGCCGTAGTAGAGCAGGGAGCGCATGCCCTCGGTGATCTGGCGCAGCGGCTCGAACTCGGAGAGCCCGCGGAAGAAGCCGGGCAGCGCCTGGAGCGGCACGGTCGCACCGGAGGACGGCACGGCCATCGCGACGAAGACGACGGTGGCCAGCAGCATGCCGGGGGTGCCGAAGGCGGCGAAGAGGGCGAGGCTGCCGATGCCGACGACCGCGATGGTGGAGACCGAGTAGAGCCACAGGTGGCCGAGGTGGGAGGCGTCCATGTCGAGGATGCCGACCGTGGCGACCTCGACCAGGGAGCCCATCACCAGGGACAGGCCGAGCATGAGCGCGATGCCGATGGCCAGGGTGCGGACGCGGCTGGTGTGCTGGACGGGCTCGCGCTTGCGGACGGGACCGAAGTCGGTGTGCAGGTAGCCGAGCGCGGTGTCGACCTGGGAGTTGACCAGGTTGGCGCCGAGCATGCCGCAGACGACGAGGACGAGTGCGTAGTAGAAGGCGCTCAGGCCCATGGCGCTGCGGGCGCCGACGGGGTGGCCGTCGGCGACGGTCACGGTCACCGGGTCGGCCAGCTTGAGCTGGGCGGCCGTCGGCAGCTGGGCCTTCTGGGCCGCGGCCTGCTTGAGGAGCTCCTGGCCGATCTGGGCGGAGGCGGCGTGGGCGGCCTTCTGCGCGGCCTGGGAGGACATGGAGGAGCCGATGCTGCCGGCGGACTGGTTGGTCAGCACGCTCAGGGTCGGCGGGGCGGGCTGCTTGCCCTGGGCCGCGGGCTGCGGGGCGCCGAGGGCGGTCACCGTGGCGCTGAAGTCCTGCGGGATGACGAGGGCGCCGAAGACCTTGCCCCGGCCGAGGCGCTTGTCGGCCTCCTCCCGGCTGACCAGCTGCCAGTCGATGCTCTTGTCGTTCTCGGCTGCCTTGCGTATGCCCTGGACGACCTGGTCGCCCAGCTTGACGTGGCGGCCGCCCGCGTCGGCGCCGGCGTCGGCGTTGACCAGGGCCACGGGGAGGTCGCGCAGGTTGCCTCGGGGGTTGACGTTGCCGCCGACGTAGAGCAGGGCGAACAACATCGAGACCACTGCGGCGATGAGCCCCGTTCCGATCCACAGCTGGGGTCGGCGGAGCACGGAGCGGGGCATGGGGTGGGGCATCGATTCTCCGGATTCTCCGGTGCGGCTGCGGGTGGGCTGCTTGGGCTGTGTTCCTAGAGCTGGATACTTCTGGTATCCAGCTACTGGATACTGGCAGTATCTTGTTGTGGTGTCCAATCGCCGGTGACGGATGCCGGACCGGAAGACCAGCAGGGAGGCCGCATGAAGATCTCGGAGCTCAGCCGGCGGACCGGCGTGCCGGTCGCCAGCATCAAGTACTTCCGGCGGCAGGGCCTGTTGCCCGCCGGCCGGGCGACCGCCGCGACCCTGGCCGAGTACGGGGAGGAGCACGCGGAACGACTGCGGCTGATCAAGGCGCTGACCACCCTCGGCGGCCTGTCCATCGCCGCCACCCGTGACGTGCTCGGCGCGGTCGACGAGGCCCACACCACCGAGGGCGCCCTCGGAGCGATCAGCTACGCCCTCCCTGTGCCGGTGGCCTCGCAGGGCGGGGCGGACGAGGACGAGGACGCCGCGGCCGAGGAGGCCGCCGGGGCGGAGGTGGCGGAGCTCCTCACGGCGCTGGACTGGCGGGCGCCCGGCACGTCACCGCACGTACGGGGGCTGACGACGGCCCTCAAGGAGCTGCGGCGGCTGGACGCCCAGTACGCCCCGGGCGAGCTCGCCGCGTACGCCAGGCTGGCCGAGTCGGTGGCCCGGCTGGACCTGGAACGGGCGGAGTGCCTCGACGACCCGCTGGCCCTCGCCGAGCGGGCCGTCATCGTGTTCGCGATCTGCGCACCCGTCTTCGAGCTGCTGCGGCGCCTCGCCCAGGAGGACCAGGTCCGGCGCCGGATGACGGACGAGGAGGCCGGGGCGTCCCCGGCGTGCGGGCCGCACTGAACCGGCGGGCTAACCCGTCGGCCGGGAGGGCGACGACGTGCGTCCCGCAGGACGGAATGGGTGTCCCGGGAGCGGCGTCCGGACGGGGCGATCGGTGCAACGGGCCGGTTTTCAGCGGGAATTGAGGGTGAACGCGGCGAGGCCGTCCTGCTAGGGTGCGCCGATGTCAACGATCAAGAAGTTCCAGGTCACCTTCGACTGCGCGGAGCCCGAGCGCGTCGCCCGCTTCTGGTGCGAGGTCCTGGGGTACGTCGTACCGCCGCCGCCCGAGGGGTTCGCCACGTGGGAGGACTTCGGCCTTTCGCTGCCGCCGGAGCGTCAGGGGGCGGATTTCGTCTGCATGGATCCCACGGGGGTGGGCCCCCGTATGTACTTCCAGCGGGTTCCCGAGGGCAAGGTCGTCAAGAACCGGGTGCACCTCGACGTGCGGGTGGGCACCGGGCTCGTGGGGGAAGAGCGGGTCGCCGCGCTGGAGGCGGAGTGCGCGCGGCTGGTGGCGCTCGGTGCGGTGCGCGTGCGGCTGCTGCTCGCCGACGGCTTCGACGAGTCGTGCCTGTTGATGCAGGACGTCGAGGGCAACGAGTTCTGCCTCGACTGAACCGCCGGCCCGCGCGGTCGTGGCCTGTGAGGGGTCAGGGGTGGGTGGGGGTGGTCCAGGGGTGGAGCTTTCTGGGGTTGCGGACGGCCCAGATGTGGGTGATGCGGCCCTCCTTGAGGTGGAAGGCGGCCACCGTGGCCGTGAGGCCCTCGCGCTGGGCCACCAGGCCGGGGCGGCCGTTGACCGTGCGTTCCAGGAGGGTCAGGCCGGGGGCGAGGGCGGCGATGTGCATCAGGTACGCGGCGATGTCCCGGCTGCCCTCGATCGTGCGGCGGGCGGTGCTGGCCAGTCCGCCGCCGTCGGCCGTCATCACGGCGTCGGGGTCGAGGAGGCTGATGAGGGAGGTGATGTCCGCCGTCTGCCACGCTTCCTTGAAGTCGCGCAGCAGGGCCGCCTGTTCCGGTCCGGGAGTCGGTGTGGTGCGGCCGGCGGTCACGCGGCGGCGGGCCGAGGAGGCCAGTTGGCGGCAGGCGGCCGGGGTGCGGCCGACGATCCCGGCGATCTCGGGGAAGGGGTAGCGGAAGACGTCGTGCAGGATGAACGCCACGCGTTCGGCGGGCGTCATCGACTCCAGGACGACGAGGAAGGCCATGTCGACCGAGTCGTCGAGGGTGACCCGGTCCGCCGGGTCGGTCCCGCCCCGCGGTCCGCCGGGCCACTCCGAGCGGTCGGGCAGGGGCTCGGGGATCCATGCCCCCACGTAGCGTTCGCGGCGGACGCGCGCCGAGGCGAGCAGGTCCAGGCAGATCCGGCTGGTCACCGTCGTGAGCCAGGCACCCGGTGACTCGATGGCCGCCTGCCGTCGCGGCGGCATCGCGTACCAGCGGGCGTAGGCCTCCTGGACGGCGTCCTCGGCCTCGGTCAGTGAACCGAGCAGCCGGTAGGCGAGGTTGGTCAGGTGGCGCCGCTCGCCGGCCACCGCCGTCGCGTCCGGCGCGGGTGTGGTGGTCATGGCCGCGGTCGCTCCTCGGTTCGTCTCGCTGCACGGTGCTCGGAGTTCGGCGTCGGAGCTCACATTTCACGGGGCTGCGTCGTCGGAGTAGCGAGACAGTACCGAACACTGCCGCTGGGCAGAGAAGGGGGGCCGTTCCATGGCCGCCATAGAGACGACGACCGGCCCGCGCGGAGCGAGTTTCCTGCGGGTCGCGCTCGCACTGCAGACCCTGGCCGTCTTCTTCCAGGCCGTCACCGCGGGACTGCTGCTGGCCACCTCCTACGGGGAGACGCTGCACGGCGTCGGCGCGCGCGTAATGTACGGCGCGACGATGCTGTACGTGCTCGCGGCGGTCCTGGCGTGGCGTCCGGGGGGCGGGTCGGCCCGCCCCGTCCTGCGCTCCTGCGGGTTCCTGGCGCTCGCTTCGGTGCAGGTGGTGCTGGGGATCGCGCACGTCCCCTCGGTCCATGTCCCGCTGGGGGTCGCGATGTTCGGGCTCAGCCTGCTGGACCTGGGGCGCGGCGACCGGAGTTAGGCCGTGCCCTTGCCCGTCCCGGCGGGTCACCGGGCCCTGGGGAGGACACGGGTGGCCTCCGTGCCGGGAACGCGCATGGCGATGTGCGCCTCGGCGGTTTCGGGGGCGTGACGCGGCGGACGTCGTA
This sequence comes from Streptomyces sp. NPDC029216, assembly GCF_040648015.1. Lineage (NCBI taxonomy): Bacteria > Bacillati > Actinomycetota > Actinomycetes > Kitasatosporales > Streptomycetaceae > Streptomyces > Streptomyces sp. NPDC029216. The sequence continues at coordinate 27,461 of NZ_JBEZWL010000064.1, forward strand.
TGGGGGGGGTCCGCCGAGACGCTTCAGGTGCCGAGTTCCGCACTGCCCCGGCTGGGAGCCGCGCGCTGAAGGCCGCCGCGGCGCCCGTGCCCGCCGCTACCCGGGGAGGCGGAAACCGTTGAAGAGGTCGTCCATGCCGCGCAGGGCCAGGCGGGTGGGGGTGGCGCGGACCGCGAGGTCGCGGGCCGCCGTCGTGAGGGGGCCGCGCAGAGCGCCCAGGCGGCCGACGCGGCGGGCGCGGACACGTACGGCGTCGGTGCGGTCGCGGCGGGCCACGGTGTACGCCGCGAGGGCCGCCCGGACCGGGTCCGCGCCGTCCGGACCCGCCGGGCCGTCGCCGCGCGGCAGCAGGTGGGCCAGTACCACCGCGTCCTCGATGGCCTGGCAGCCGCCCTGGCCGAGGTTGGGGGCCATGGCGTGGGCGGCGTCGCCGATCCAGGCGATCCGGCCGCGGTGCAGGGCGGGGAGCGGGGCGGCCAGGTCGTAGAGGTCGTTCCGGAGGACCTCGGCGGGGTCGAGCCGGCCGACGCGGTCGAGGAGGGCCGGAATGGGGTCGTGCCACGAGCCGAAGCGGCGCCGCAGCTCGGCCCGCGGGTCGCCCGACCGCGCCCCGGCGGGCAGGACGGCGGTGGCGTACAGGTAGAACCGGCCGTCGGAGAGCGGGGTCACACCGAAGCGCGCACCCCTCCCCCAGGTCTCGCTCATGGCCGGGATCCGCAGGTCCGGGGCGTCCACGAGGGCCCGCCAGGCGGTCTCGCCGAGGTAGTGCAGGCCGGGGTGGGCGGGGAAGTGCGCCCGGCGCAGCGGACTGCGGATGCCGTCGGCGGCGACCACCAGATCGGCGGGAAGGTCCGGGCCGGCCGCCGTGCGTACGGTCGGGCGGCCGTCGCCGTCGTCGACGCCGGTCACGGCGGTGCCGTAGCGGACGGTCCCCCGCGGCAGCCCGGCCGCGAGGGCGGCGGTGAACGCGGGGCGCGGGACCGCGATCGGGGGAACGCCGTAGCGGGAGGCCAGGTACGCGGTCTCGGTGCGGGTCAGCCACTGGCCGGCGGAGCGGCGTACGCCCATCCACCGGGGCACGGCGCCGCCCACGGCGTACGCGGCGTCGACGCCGATGGCGTCGAGGGCGCGCAGCGCGTTGGGGGCGAGGCCGATGCCGGCGCCGGTGACGGGGGGTTCGGGGGCGCGTTCGCAGACGGTGACCCGCCAGCCGCGGTGGTGCAAGGCGAGGGCGGCGGTCAGTCCGCCGATCCCGGCCCCGGCCACCACCGCGTGACGCTTCGGCACGCCCCACCCCTTCGCTCGGCTCGGGCGCCGTTCGCCGCCACGGGGGCCCCACTCTACGACCGGGCGGCGCGGGCGCGTCCAGGCCCGGTCGCCGTCACCGGCGGCTCGGCCCGGGAGACCGGCCTGCCGGCGGCCCCCTTCACCCAGGTCTTCGGCCGGCTGCTGCCGGTCACCGACCACCACCTGTACGTGGTGTGCGTGGTCCTGGGCGGCTCGGCCACGGGAGCGCTCACCGCCCCCATGTGCCTGAACCGCCTCGTCCTGCTGCTGGGCACGGTGTGGCCCTGGCCCTGCTGATCGTGCTCCGTACGCTCGGAAAAGGTCCTGTATGGAGGCATATCCGGGGATCTGCCGGGAAGGCGGGGTAGTGAAGCTCTGTCCAGGAGGTGACCACGCATGGCAGCCGGCAAGAAGGCCAAGAACATCGGCAAGGACGCGAAGGGCAAGGTCAAGGAAGCGACCGGCAAGGTCGTCGGCAACGAGAGCCTCGAAGCGAAGGGGCGGGCCGAGCAGGCCGTCGCCGACGCGAAGCAGACCGGGCAGAAGGCCAAGGACACCCTGAAGCACTAGCCGACGCCCAGCTCGTGCGGAGGCCGCCATCCTCGGGGATGGCGGCCTCCGCGCGGGTGGACGCGTACGGGGCTGTCAGCGCCGGCGGGCGCGACGGGCGCGGGGGTGTTCCTCCTCCTCGTCTTCGTCCTCGTCCTCCTCTTCCCCGTACTCGGCCTCCTCCTCTTCGTCCTCTTCCCCGCCTTCCTCGGCCTCGGGCTCTTCGTCCTCCTCGTACCCCCGGTCCTCGTCCTCCGCGTACCCCTGGTCCTCGTCCTCGTCCTCGTATTCCTCCTCGCCCTCCTCGCCCTGCGACTCCTCCTGCTCGACGGCCTCCTCGTGGGTGGTCACCACCTCGCCGTCGCGGATCTCACCGCGCCAGCCGTCGGGCTCGTCGTCGCCCGAGAGGGTCACGTAGCGCAGGAAGTTCTTCAGGTCCAGGCGCATACGGCGGCCCTGGGCGCGCCACAGGTTGCCCGTCCTCTCGAGCAGGCCGGAGGGGTAGTACTCCACGACGAGCAGCACACGCGTGAGGGAAGGGGCCAGCTCGTGGAAGCTGACGCATCCGCGGGTGGTCCCCTTGGGCCCGTCCGAGGACCACACGATCCGTTCGTCGGGGATCTGTTCCTGGACCTTCGCCTTCCAGCCGCGCGTGGAGGGACCGACCTTCACCTTCCACTCGGTGGTGGTGTCGTCGTCCTGGGAAACGCTGCGCACGCCCTCGGCGAAGCCGCTGAACTCCTCGAACCGGGTCCAGTGGTCGTAGGCGGTGCGCACGGGGACGCCGATGTCGACGGACTCCGCGATGTGGGTGGGTTTGGAGCCGCCCTTGTGGCTCTTGCCCCCTCCGCCGCCCAGCAGGCCGCCGCCGATCTCCTTGGCCTTGTCCACGAGGCCGCCGACCGTGCCGCCCACGGCGGCCTTGAGGGGGGAGTCGCCCTGGAGCATCCGACCGCCGATCCCGGCGAGGGAGCCTCCGTTCTCCGCCACGTCGATGAGCTGGTCGGTGAGGTCGTCGATCTTGTCCGCGGCCTTGTCGGCCAGGTTCTCGGCCTGTGCCGTGAGGTAGTTGCCGAGTTCGCCGAGCAGTTGGTCCATGGGGGACGTCTTGTCTCCGGAGCGGGAGCGTTCGGTGGTGGCCATGGCGCTACCTCCGGGCCGACGACTTGCGGGCCGCCGTCTTCTTCGCGGGTGCGGCCGTCTTCTTGGCCGTACCGGCACGGGTCGGACGCCGGGAGGCGGCGGTCTTCTTCGCCGGCGCCCGCTTGGCCGCCGTCTTCTTCGCGGGCGGCTTCGTCGTCTTGCGCGCCGGAGCGGCCTTCTTCGCCGGAGCCCGCCGCGGGGCGGAGGTCTTCTTCGCGGACGCGGCCGCCTTCTTGGCCGGCTTGGCCGACTTCGCCGGGGGTTTGGCCGGCGGTTTGGCCGACTTGGCCGACTTGGCCGGCGGCTTGGCCGACGACGCGGACTTGGCCGACGGAGCGGACTTCCTCGCCGGTTCGGCCGCCTTGCGGGGCCGTGAAGCGCGCGGGGCCGCCCGGGCCGACGACGAGGAACGTGAGGGGGTGCGGCGGGAGTGCGGGGCGGACCGTGTCCTGCGCGGCTTCTCCTCCTCTTCCTCCTCCGGTTCTTCCTCCTCTTCCTCCTCCGGTTCTTCCTCCTCTTCCTCCTCCGGTTCTTCGTCGGCTTCGTTCCGTTCTTCCTCCTGGTCCTCGTCCTCGTACTCTTCTTCCTCGTCCTCGTACGGCTCCTCGTCCTCGTACTCCCGGCCGTCGTCCTCGTCGTACGCCTCTTCGTCCTCCGCCTCGTCCTCGGGCCCCCGCGTGAGTTCGAGGGTGCGCTCGTGGAGCGTGTCGGCCAGGCCGGACAGCTGGCGGTTGGCGGCCGCGGCGAGGGCCTTGCGGCCCGCCGCGAAGGCTTCGCCGCGGACCTGCTCCCCGAGTTCGGCGACCTGGGGCATCTCACCGAGTTTCCGGAGGCCCTGCGTCATGAGCTGGCCCGGGTCGAGGCCGAACCTGCGGCCCGCGAGGTAGGTGGCCAGTGACAGGGCCATGCGCCCCTTCTTCGCCCGGCCCAGTACGTAACCCCCCGCGATGGCGGCCGCCAGGGCGATCTTGCTCGCGTCGTCCATCAGCCTGGTCCCTTCCGACGGTAGTGGGTCAGCGCGCCGTACCGAGGCCCATCCGGCCGGTGCGATACCTACAGGCCTGCTCGCCCCGGAGCGGATTATGCAGGTATATGACGGAAAAGTTCTGTTTAAGGGGTGTGATGCGCACAGGGCTGGGGAGGGGCGCTAGTCCATGGAGATTCGTACGCGAGGGGAGCAGATGGCCACGCAACGACCCGCACGCCGCAGGCGCGGTGCGCCCGGTGCGGCCGCGGTGCTCCGGGCCGCCGCCCAGCAGCTGGCCGAGCTGCTGGGACGGCCCCCCGACTCGGTGTCTTCCGTGAAGCCCACGGAGGACGGCTGGGAGGCGGTCGTGGAGGTGGTCGAGCTGGAGCGCATCCCCGACACCACCAGCGTGATGGGCAGTTACACCGTGCTGCTGGACGAGGACGGCGAACTGATCTCCTACGAAAGGACCCGGAGGTACAGCCGGGGCATGGTCGACCGGCGGGGCCGCTGACACCGGACCGCCGGGAAGGGAAGCGACGCCATGACGATGATGCCGCAGGGAGCGGGCGCTGCCGTCAGGGGCGCCGGCGGAGGCAGCGACGCCAGCAGCCTCTACGACGTCCTGGAACTCATCCTCGACCGGGGAATGGTCATCGACGTCTTCGTGCGCGTCTCCCTGGTCGGAATAGAACTGCTGAAGATCGACGCGCGGATCGTGGTCGCGAGCGTCGACACCTACATGCGCTTCGCCGAGGCGTGCAACCGGCTCGATCTGGAGGTCGGCCGCAAGGCGCCCGCGCAGCTGCCCGACGTCGTCGGCAAGATGGTCGAGGGCGGCAGCCGGGGCAAGAGCCAGGGCGCCCTCAGCGGGGCGGTCGAGGCCGTCAAGCAGTCCCTCACGGGCGGCGACGACGAGGAGGAGCCGGAGGAGCAGGAGGAGGACGAGCGCGAGGAACGGGAAGAGGAAGAGCAGCCCGTCCGGCGCCGTAGGACCGCACGCCGGCCGGCGCGCCGTGAGAGGGAGTGACCCATGGCCGTCTACGTGTACGCCGTCACCCGGCGCGAGCACCCCTGCCGACTGGACGGCCTCCCGGGCGTCGGCCCGGACGCCCCGGCCGTGCGGACGCTGGAGAGCGGGGACCTGCGGGCCGTGGTCAGCGACGTGAGCGAGGAGATCCGCCCCAAACGGCGGGACGTCACCGCCCATCAGGCGGTCCTGGAACGGCTCCTGGCCGACGGGACCCCGCTGCCCCTGCAGTTCGGCTACACCGCGCCCGACGACGAGGCCGTACGACGTGTCCTCGACGAGCGCGCCGACACCTACCTCGACGCCCTGGACGACGTACAGGGGTGCGCCGAGTACAACGTCAAGGCCGTGCAGGAGGAGGGTCCCCTGCTGCACGGGATCCTGGACGACTCACCGCGCGCGAGCAGCCTCAACGAGGAGATCCTCGCCGGGGACACGGATCCCCGGCTGTCCCTGGAGCTGGGGCAGCTGGTGGCCACCGAGGTCGACGTGCGGCGCGCGAACGCGTCCGCGGAACTGATCCGGGCCCTGGCGCCGCTGGCCCGTGCCTACGTCGTCCACCCGCCCACCGGCGAGGACTTCCTCAACCTGTCCCTCCTCGTACCCCGGGACGGCGAAGGCCCCTTCCTCGACGCGCACGCCGGACTCGCCCGGGAGGTCGACGCCGGCGTCCGGATCCGGGTGGCCGGGCCCCTGCCCCCGTACAGCTTCGTGCCGTGACCCACGAGAGGAGCGCCCGGCCATGGGACTGATCGCCAAGCTGGTCACCTCGCCCCTGCTGCCGGTCCGTGCCGCCCTGTGGGTGGCGGAGCGCGTGGCGCAGAAGGCGGAAGCCGAGTACTACAACCCCGCCCCGGTCTGGGCGGCGCTCGCGGAGCTCGAACGCCGGCTGATCGAGGGGGAGATCAGCCAGGAGACGTTCGACCGCGAGGAGGATCTGCTGCTCGACCGCCTGAGGGAGATCGAGGAGTTCCGCAACCCCGACCGCTGACGGGACCCGCCGGAGGTGAACGCAGTGACTGACCCGATGGCCCGCAGGTTCGGTTCGGGCCCCGCGATGGGCGGCTACCCGTCCGGTTCCTCGGCCAGCCTGGCCGACATCCTGGAGCGCGTGCTCGACAAGGGGATCGTGATCGCCGGGGACATCCGCATCAACCTCCTCGACATCGAGCTGCTGACCATCAAGCTGCGGATCCTGATCGCCTCCGTGGACAAGGCCAAGGAGATGGGCATCGACTGGTGGGAGCACGACACGTCGCTGTCCTCCGGCCGGCGGGACCGGGCGCTGGCCGCCGAGAACGAACGGCTGCGCGCCGAGCTGGAGGAGCTGCGCCGGACGGCCCTGCCTCCCCCCGGGGCCGACGCGGCGGCCGAGCCCGTCGCCCGCGCGGAGGACGAAGCCCCCGTGCGCCGCACGGCGAAGCGCAGGCCCCCGTCATGAGCGGCCCGGCCCCCGTGCTCACGTACGTCTACGCCGTCGCCCCTCCCGCGCCCGTGGTCCGGCGGCTGCTGCCCGGGCTCACCGGCGTGGGGGGCCGTCCCGTCACCCTGCTGCACGCTCCCGGTGACGACCCCGGCCCGGTCGCGTTCGTCATCAGCGACGTCCCGCGCCCCGAGTGGGACGAGGAGGCCCTCAGGGCCCGCTTCGAGGACCTGCGGTGGCTGGAGGAGGCCGCGCGTTCGCACCACCGCGTCATCGAGGCCCTCGCCGCGCACACCACCGTCCTGCCGCTGCGCATGGCCACCCTCTACGAGGACCACGCCGGCGCGCTGAACGCCCTGCGCGCGCAGGCGCAGGACTTCGCCACCCTGCTGGCCCGCCTCAGCGGCCACACCGAGTACGGCGTCAAGCTCTACGTCCGGCCCGCCCCTCCCCCGGACGCCGGCGCGGCGCCCGCCGACACGAGCCCCGGCCGGGCCTACCTCCAGGCCCGGCGGACCCAGCGGAGCTCCCACGAGGAGCACTACCGGCAGGCCGCTCTGGCCACCGAACGCGTCGTCGCCGTCGCCCGCCGCTTCACCGCGGACCGTGTGCGCCACCCCGCGCAGAGCGGGCCGCTCGTCGCCGCCTCGGCCGAGGAGAACGTCCTCAACGACGCCTATCTGGTGCCCGACGCCCACGCCGAGGAGTTCCGCTCGGCCCTGGCCGGTGCGACGCACGGCCTGCCGGGGATCCGCCTGGAGGTGACCGGCCCCTGGGCCCCGTATTCCTTCGCCGCCCCGGCGCCCCCGCCCCCGGAGCCGTGAACGTCATGGACCCCCTGGAGCCCGTGAACGCCCTGCCGCCCGCCGACCGCCGTGAGGCCGCCCTGCCCGGCCGTCAGGTGGCCCTCGTCGACCTGCTCGACCGGCTGCTGGCGGGCGGGGTGGTCATCGCGGGCGACCTCGTGCTGTCGATCGCCGACATCGACCTCGTCCGGATCTCCCTGCGCGCCCTCGTCTGCTCCGTCGCCACCGCCGACGACCCCGGGCCGCGGGACGGTGACCGCGATGGCCCCTGACGAGCGCCCGCCTGCCCGCGCCGCCGGACCCGACCTGTACGGCGTCGGGGACGCGCTGGCCGAGGCGCTGCGGCTGCTGCCCGCCACTCCCGCCGAGACGGCCGGCGGGCACGGCCCCGGCAGGCGGATCCGCACCGGTCCCGACAGCGCGGCGGAGGACCTCGTCAAGCTCGTCCTGACCCTGGTGGAACTGCTGCGCCAGCTCATCGAACGCCAGGCCCTGCGCCGCGTCGAGGCCGGAGGGCTCACCGAGGCGCAGGAGGAGGAGCTCGGCGCCACGCTGCTCGCGCTCCACGACCGGATGACCGAGCTGTGCGCCCAGCACGGCTTCAGCCTCGCCGACCTCAACCTCGACCTCGGTCCCCTCGGCCCGCTGCTGCCCCCGTCCGGCTGAGGGCGGGCGGGGCGGCGGAGTCCATGCGTTCCTTCGGCATCGGGCGGGGGGCGGGACTACGCTCCGCAAGATGGAACGCGCAGAGATACTCAAGCGGGTGATCGGCATCCTCACCGAGGCGCAGGACGTCCGCCGGGCCGTGGAGACCGGCCGGGACGAGGACGCCGAGGCGGCGGACACGCCCGGAGTGGCCACGCTGCTGCTCAACGAGATGCTGCCGTCGATACGGGTCCCCGCCGACGCCACGCCCCAGCAGGTGGCGGCCCTGGTGGCCGAGGCCCTCGGCCCGGCCCTGCACACGATGGTCTCCGGGTTCAGCCTGGCGTTCACCAGCCTCGCGATCGCGCACGACAGCGGGCGTACGGACGTCTCGTCCATCGAGGTCCTGCAGGAACTCGCCCTGGAGGTGGAGGCGGGCACGTACGACGAGGGCGCGTAGGTGACCGGGTTTGCCGGCGCCGTCCCCGGTGAAGACGCCGGGTGAGCCCGGAGGCGGGGCATCCCGTCCACGGACGTGCCGGAGGTGAGCGGTGTGGCGGAGCAGCGCGCGCGGAAGGGGGCGGACAGCGGCGCGGACCACGACGCCCGGCCGTACGTCCCCCACACCGACGACCTGGACGAACTGAGCCGGGCGGCGGCCTCCTGCCGCGGCTGCCCGCTCCATGCGGCCGCCACGCAGACGGTGTTCGGGGCGGGGCCGCGCCGGGCACGTGTCGTCCTGGTGGGCGAGCAGCCCGGGGACCGGGAGGACCGGGAAGGAGAGCCGTTCGTCGGGCCGGCCGGTGCCCTGTTGCGCCGGGCCCTGGCCGCGGCCGGCCTCGACGAGTCCGCCGTGTACTTCACCAACGCGGTCAAGCACTTCAAGTTCACCGTGCCGGAGACGGGCAAGCGGCGGATCCACAAGGCTCCGAGCCTGCGCGAGATGACGGCCTGCCGGCCGTGGCTGGTGGCGGAGCTGGCCTCGATCCGGCCTGAGCTGGTCGTGGCCCTGGGGGCGACGGCGGGGAGGGCTCTGTTCGGCGGTTCCTTCCGGGTCGGCGACCACCGCGGCCTGCTGGAGCCGCTGCCCGCGGACGACGGCGCCGAAGGCGAGCAGGTCCTGCCGGACGCCCGGGTGCTGGTGACCGTCCACCCGTCGGCGGTGCTCCGTGCGCGGGACCGGGACAGCGCCTACCGGGGCCTGGTGGCCGACCTGAGGGTCGCCGCCCGGGCCCTCGCGGACTGAGGCGGGGCGCGGCCCGGCGGACGAGGGAGCGGCACGGTCTGGGCGGACCGGTAGCCGGCCTCGTGTGCCGCCGTGTGACCCGGCCCCGTGTGCGAGCGGCGGGGGGACGGCCGGCTGCCGGCGGGCGGGGGCCGTCAGGGGCGGTCGGTGGCTTCCGTGATGGTGAAGGGCGTTCCCGCCCGGTCGCTGAGGGTCACCCGCCGCTCCATGGACGAGCTGCTGACCGCGCAGATGACCCGGCCGCCGTAGTGGACGGCCCGGTCGGCCACCGCGTCGAGGTCGGGGACGGCGAAGTGGACCTCCCAGCGCGGTCGCGTCCGGGGATCGGGGGCGGCCTCCACGGCTCCGGCGTCGATCCTGGCCACGGTGTGGTGGTGGCGCCGCACCACGACGTGGTCCTGTTCGTAGGCGACGTCCAGCGCGCCGGGCCGATCCGCGGCCCAGTCGAGCACCTCGCCGTAGAAGACGGCGGCGGCGAACGCGTCGCGCGCCTTGAGCTCGACCCACACCGGGCCGTCCCGGTCCGACCAGCGCTCGGGCCCGACCTCGCCCTCCCAGAACCCGAAGACCGCGCCGTCCCGGTCCGCCGCCAGGGCCGCCCGTCCGGTGGCGAAGGCCAGCGGGCCGATGGCGGTGGTCGCACCGCGTTCGCGGATGCGGGCCGCTGTCACGTCGGCGTCCCCGACGGCGAAGTACGGGGTCCAGGCCATGGGAACGCCCAGCCGCGGCACGACGGCGGCGATGCCCGCCACCGGGACGCCGTCGGCGCAGGCCACCCGGAACTCCTCGCCGAGCCGGCTGCGGCGGAACCGCCATCCCAGGACGTTTCCGTAGAACTCCTCGACCGGGTCGAGGTCGTGGGTGGCCAGGCTCACGCAGACCGGCGCCCCGAACACGTCACCACTGGACCTGGACATCGCACCGCCTCCGTTCCTCGCCGTCGTCGTCTACCCCGGCCCCGCGCCCTTCACCGCCGGACCGGCGGCCGCGGGCGGGCCGGATCACGTCGTCCCGTCCAGGGGGCGGCGCAGGGCCGACCGGCCGGCGGTCCAGCGGGTGCGCAGGTGGCCGGCCAGGCGGTCCTCCAGCAGGCCGGTGGCGGCGCAGCCGAAGGCGACGTCGGCTTCGAGGGCGGGTTCGGTCTCCAGCAGCCCGGCGACGACGCCGTGCCGGACGACCTGTTCGTGGACGGCGTCCGCCTCGACGTGCTCGGCGTAGAAGTGCTCCGCCGCGGGCCCCGCCCCGCAGCGGCGCATCGCCGCGGCCAGCCGCCGGGATCCGGGCGAGGAGGTGATCTCGACGCGGGCGAAGTGGCCGACCAGGGCGCCGCGCAGGGCGCGGTGCAGGCCGAACAGGGACATCAGGTTGACGGTGGCGAGTGCGGGGGCGGGCGCGCACTCCAGGTAGCGGCCGTAGGCGGGGTCCAGGCCGAGGTCGGCCATCAGGTCCGCGAAGAGGCGGGCGTGCACCCGTTCGGCGCGGCCCGCGCCGAACTCGTCGTACTCGATCGCCGCCATCGCGGCCTTGGCCCGGCCGGTGAGCCTCGGGACCACCCACAGGTGGGGGTCGGCCTCCTTGAGGTGGTACAGCGAGCGCAGGGCGGCGTACTCGCGCAGCTGCCAGAGCGCTCCGTCGGTCTCCAGGTAGCCGCTGAGGCCGTCGCCGGGACCGGCGGGTTCCTCCAGCAGCGGTGCGAAGGCCCCGTCGACGGTGCCGGGGGCATCGGTGAGTGCATCGCGCAGGGCCGCCAGCATGCGGGACTCCAGGCGGGCGCGGACGCGCAGCAGCTCCGGGTCCCACTCCAGGTCGTCGGGGACGCCCGCGAAGCCCCGGTAGTGCAGTTCGTAGAGGAGGTACAGGGCGAGCTGGGCGTCCTCGCCCCAGGGGTCCGGCGGGACGGCGGCGACCAGCGGGCGGGCGGGGCCGGTGCGCAGGGCGGCGAGCACGGCCTCGGACAGGGGGCCGCGTGCGGCGGGGAGGGGTGGTGCGGCCTGCGTGGCGGAAGCCGGGGAGGTCATGGGCGGCGCTCCTTCGCTGCGGGGGGCCCGGGGCCGGCCGGGGGCGGGCGGGGGCGTCCCGGCCCCCGTCCGGCCGCGGCGGCGGTGGCGGCGGTGGCTGGTGTCGCACCAGGGCGGGGTGCGGGTGCGCCGGCAGGTGCACAGGGCGACGGCGAACCGGTCCGAGACGGCGGTGGTGCCGTCGGGCAGGGCCACCTCGACGGGGCCCTCCAGCAGCACCGGCCCCTCGGGGTCGGTCCGGACCCGGCACACCGGGCGGGAAGCGCCTGCGGGCGCGGCGGGATCAGGCGTAGCAGCCACGGATGACCACCAGTTCCTCCAGGTCCTCGCCCCGCGCGGCGAATCCGCGTTCGATGAGCCAGGCGCGCCGCGAGGACAGCACGGGCCCCCAGCCGATCCGGCGGCGGAACGCGATCCGGGCGCGGAGGCCCGCGTCCTCCAGGAGCCGCACGGTGCGCTCGCTGCCGCACAGGGCGGAGTGGACCACGAGCAGTACGCCGCCGGGCCGCAGCAGGGTGGGGGCGGCCGCGCAGATCGGGTCGAGGACGGCCCGGCCGTCCCCGCCGGCGTCCCAGGCGCGGCGGGCCCCGCGGGCCGGCAGGGCGCCGTCCGGGCAGGGCACGTACGGGGGGTTGGCGACGACGAGGTCGTAGCGGGGGCCGCCCGTGGTCCGGGTGGCGAAGTCGCCGTGGAGCACCTTCACGGGCAGTCCGCGCAGCCGGGCGTTCAGCCGGGCGGCGAGCACCGCCGGCCAGGAGGCGTCGACGGCCGTGACCTCGGCACCGGAGGCGGCGGCGCGCAGCGCCACCACGCCCGTGCCGGTACCGATGTCCAGGACGGTTCGTCCGGGGCCGAGGTCTTCCAGGGCCACGGCGGCCTCCAGCAGGCGGCTGTCGTCCTGGGGCCGGTAGACACCGGGCAGCGACACCAGACGGTGCCGTGCGGGAGCGGTGGCGGTCATCCTCACCTCCGGGAATCGGGTGACGTCTCGTGATCACGGCGTCTACCCCGGCCGGGCGCTCCCATCCCCGGGACCGGCGGGAAGCAGGCATGGAAGGGCGGGCCAGGGGCAGGCGCGGAAGGACCCGAACGCGAGGACCCTACGAACGGAAGGACACGGAGCCATGGGACACGGCGGCGATGTGGTGGCGGAACTGACCGCGGACCACGACGAGGTCAAGGAGTACTTCCGGAAGCTGGGGCGGACCGGCGGCGCGGAGGAGCGGCGGGGCCTCGCCGACCTCCTGACGATCGAACTGGTCCGCCACTCGGTCGCCGAGGAGCAGTACCTGTACCCGGCGGTGCGCGAGTACCTCGACGAGGGGGACCTCATCGCCGACAAGGAGCTCGCGGACCACGGGCGGGCCGAGCGTCTGATGAAGCAGCTCCAGGAGGAGGACGCGGCCGGGACGAGGTTCACGTCCGTGCTGCGCGAGCTGGAGGCGGACGTGCTGGCGCACATCCACGACGAGGAGCAGAACCTGTTCCCCGCGCTGCGGCGGGTCTGCGGCAAGGACGTGCTGGACGACCTGGGCGACAAGACGCGCCGGGCCAAGAGGACGGCGCCGACGCGCCCGCACCCGGGGGCGCCCACCACCCCGCCGGCGAACAAGCTGCTGGCGCCGGGGATCGGCCTGGTCGACCGGGCCCGCGACCTGCTGTCGGGGCGCGGCAAGGACGGCTGAGCCATGAAGGTCGTCGTCACCGGGGCCACCGGCAACGCCGGCACCAGTGTGGTGTGCCGTCTGGCCGCCGATCCGCGGGTAACGGAGGTACTGGGGCTGGCCCGGCGGGTGCCCCAGTGGCGGCAGCCGGGCGTCCGGTGGGCCGCGGCCGACATCGACCCCGGTGGTACCCCCCTGGCCCCGCTGTTCGCGGGCGCCGGGGCGGTGGTCCACCTGGCGTGGAAGTTCCAGCCGACGCACGATCCGGTGGAGACCTGGCGCACGAACGTGCTCGGTTCGCTGCGGGTGTTCGAGGAGGCCGCCGAGGCGGGGGTGCCGGTCCTGGTGCACGCCTCGTCGGTGGGGGCCTACGCGCCGGGGCCGCCGTACGACCGCCCGGTGGACGAGTCCTGGCCCACCCACGGGTGGCCCGGGGCCGCCTACACGCGGGAGAAGGCGTACCTGGAGCGGTGTCTGGACGGGTTCCAGGCCGGGCATCCGGACATGCGGGTGGTGCGCATGCGCCCCGCGTTCCTCTTCAAGGAGACATCGGCGTCCGAGCAGCGCCGGATCTTCGCCGGCCCGCTCCTCCCGGGCCGGCTGGTACGGCCGGGGCTGCTGCCGGTGGTGCCCGATCTGCCGGGGCTGCGCTTCCAGGCGCTGCACACGGACGACGCCGCGGCCGCTTATGCCGCCGCCGTGCTGCTGCCGGTGCGCGGGGCGTTCAACCTGGCCGCGGAGCCCGTGCTGGACGCGGCCGCGCTGGGCCGGCTGCTGGAGGCCCGGGCGGTACGGCTGCCGCTGCGGCCGGCCCGTGCGGCGCTCTCCGCGGCCTGGTGGCTGCGCCTGGTGCCGGCCCCGCCCGGCCTGCTGGACGCCCTGCTGCGGCTGCCCCTGCTGAGTTCGGCCCGGGCCCGCGACGAACTGGACTGGCGGCCGAGCCATTCGGCCACGGAGGCCATGGCGGCCTTCCTGCGCGGGCTGCGCGAGGGGGCCGGCCTGCCCACTCCCCCGCTGGCCGGGGACCACGCCCCGCGGGCGGCCGATGTGGCCGATCCGGCGGAGGCGCGGGCCCAGACCGAGACGGGGGCCGCGGCCGGCGAGGCGCGGCGGGCCCGGTGTCCCGGCCCGGGGCCCCCCGCCGGCGCCGCCGGGGGGCCCCGGTCAACCCCCCGGCGGCCCGGGGGGGGGGGAGAGGGGGGGGGGGGGA
>NZ_JBEZWL010000065.1:0-40240 GCF_040648015.1 Streptomyces sp. NPDC029216
GGCTCCACACCTACAATCACCACCGAGGACACACCGCGCTCGCAGGCAAACCACCCGCCAGCCGCGTCCCCAACCTCACTGGGCAATACACCTAGTCCTGCCCGGCCGACCGCACCAGGGCGAAGACCGCCCCCTCGGGGTCCGCGACCAGGGCCAGCCGGCCCCGGATCCGGTCCCGGGGCGGGCTGAGGACCCGGCCGCCCAGCTCCGCCACCCGGGCGGCCGCCGTGTCGGTGTCGCGGACCTCGAAGTACGTCATCCAGTGCGGCCCCCTTTCGTGCGGCAGCGACCGCCCGACGCCGTGCACCGCGGCCACCGGCCGGCCGCCCAGCCGCAGGGTCAGGTAGTCGAAGTCGGCCGAGGCGGCCGGGTGCCGCTCGGCCTCGTGGCCGAAGACGTGCTGGTAGAACTTGCCGACCGTCGAGGTGTCCTGGGTGACCAGCTCGTTCCAGACGGGGGTGCCCGGCATTCCGTACCGCCCGCCGTGCCCCGAGTCCTGCCAGATGCCGAAGATCGCCCCCAGCGGGTCGGAGCAGATCGCCACCCGCCCCTCGGCCCCGGCGTCCATCGGGCCCACCGCCACCGTTCCGCCGCAGGACCGGATCGCCTCGGCCGCGCAGTCGGCGTCGTCCGTGGCGAAGTACGTGGTCCAGGCGACCGGAAGATGCCGGTCCGGCGGCATCTCGCCGATGCCGGCCACCTCCTCCCCGTCGAGGATGGCCCGCACGCACGGGCCGAGCAGCGTGGGTCCCGGCTCGTACTCCCAGCCGAACAGGTCGGCGTAGAAGTCCTCGGTCCTCCCGAGGCCGTGCACCATCAGGCTCACCCAGCACGGTGTGCCGGACGGTAGCCGCGAAGCCCCCGCTGCCTCGGTCATGTCAGCAGTCTCCTCCGTCGTGTCCCGAATGACGCCGCTGATGCTTCCACTCCGCGGGGCCCGGCGCGCCCCGACCGGGCCGGACGGTGCGGGGGCGGACAGAGATGACCGAATCACTGCGGCCCGTCGGTGTCCGGCTTGTTACACGGGTATGAGGGCGGGGAGGAAGATGGGCCCATGACTGCGATTCTCTCGGCCTCCGCACTGATGGACGAGCTGGCCGCCCCCCGCCCGCCGGTGCTCCTGGACGTCCGCTGGCAGCTGGGCGGCCCCGACCAGCGCCCCGCCTACGAGGCCGGGCACCTGCCCGGCGCCGTGTACGTCGACCTCGACCACGAACTGGCAGGTCCGCCCGGGTCGGGCGGCCGCCACCCGCTCCCGGACCCGGAGGCCTTCGGCGCCGTGATGCGCCGCGCCGGGGTCCGCGCGGACGAGCCGGTGGTCGTGTACGACGGCGGCCAGGGCTGGGCGGCCGCCCGTGCCTGGTGGCTGCTGCGCTGGACGGGTCACCCGAACGTGCGGGTCCTGGACGGGGGACTGGCCGCGTGGACGGCGGCGGGCGGCCCGGTGACCGCCGACGCGCCGACTCCGGCCGAGGGCGATTTCAAGCCAAACCCCGGTGCGCTGGGCCTGCTGGAAGCCGACGACGCGGCCGCGCTGGCCCGTACCGGACTGCTGCTGGACGCCCGGGCGGGGGAGCGCTACCGCGGCGAGATCGAGCCCATCGACCCGGTCGGCGGCCACATCCCGGGCGCGGTGTCGGCCCCGACCACCGAGAACGTGGGCCCCGGCGGGCTGTTCCTCCCGGCGGAGACCCTGAAGGCCCGGTTCGCCGAGCTGGGCGCCGCGCCGGGCACCGAGGTGGGCGTGTACTGCGGTTCGGGGGTCTCCGGGGCGCACGAGGTCCTCGCGCTGGAGGTGGCGGGCATTCCGGCCGCCCTCTACGCGGGCAGCTGGTCGCACTGGTCCTCGGACCCGCAGCGCCCGGTGGCCACCGGCCCCAACCCCTGACAGGTCCACGAACGGTGGCGCCCCGGCGGGGGCGCCACCGCGCGGGCTGCCGCGGGCTACTCCTGCTTCTTGCGCCGGGTACCGAAGACGATCTCGTCCCAGCTGGGCACCGCCGCGCGGCGCCCGGGCCGGACCCCGTCGGCCTCGGCCTGCCGGTCCGTCGTCCCCGTCAGCCGCTCGCGGTGTCCCGCGACCGTACGCGGCATCAGCACGTCGGCGTACGCCGCGCCGGCGCCCGCCGAGGCCGCCGCGGCGGGCGGCTCCTCCGTCTCGGCCTCCTCGGCCGGGACGTCGGTGCGTTCCGGGACCACCAGGTCGCCCCGGAAGCTGGGCACCGCCTCCAACAGGCTGGTCAGCGTGTCCCGTTCCTCCTCCGGCTCCGGCGCGGGCGGGGGAGCGGGCCGCTCGATCTGCCGGTCGAGGGCGCGGTCCAGCGGCCGGTCGCGCGGCAGCCGGGCGATCCTCGGCACGAAGGGGAAACTCGGCTCCGGGGTCGACGGCAGGTCGTCCGACTCGCCGATCAGGGAGCGGGCCTCGTCGTCCACGGCCACGACCAGCCGGCGCGGCGGGTCGTACGTCCAGCTCGCCGAGTGCGGCTCGCCCACGACCCGGTAGACGAGCAGCACCTCCCAGGTGCCGTCGTCGCGGCGCCAGGAGTCCCACTGGACGGAGTCCTTGTCGGCCCCGCGCAGGGTGAGCCGCTCCTGCACGGCCTCGCCGAGCTGCGGCCCGGTGTTCTCCCCGGGGCGGCGTACGGGGGTCTTGCGGGCCCGCTCGGCCATGAAGGCGCGTTCGGCCAGGACGGGACCCTCGAAGCGGCGGACCCGGTCGACCGGGATGCCGGCGAGCTGCGCGACCTCCTCAGCGGAGGCACCGGCCCGTATGCGGGCCTGGATGTCACGGGGGCGGAGGTGGCTCTCCACCTCGATCTCGATCTGGTTCAGGCGCGCGCGGTCATTGCGCACGGCAGCCCGCAGCCGCTCGTCGATCGGAAGCGTGTACTCCGTGCTGTCCGCAGCCTTGAGCACCAGTCGTGTTCCGTCATTGGAGACGGCCACGACACGCAGTTCGGGCATGGGGACCTCCCGGGTGGTGCCTGCCGACGTCACGTGCGTCGCTGCTTCCGCTAGTCGAGTGTGGCCTGCCCGGGTGCAGCCTGCCACAACCTTGCCGAGTTAAACCGGCGTGTCGGGCATGCGCCCTTGATCGACGTTATGGCACGGTTACCTGTTGGGCACGCACAGTGACCAAGTGGTTACTGTGCGCAGCAGGAGCCCGTGCGATACCGCGGCATCACCGGTCTTGAGTGCCGCTTCTCCGTCAGCCGGCCCCCTCTCCCGGGTCCGGACATCCGAAAGGAAGCACGGCCCCAGGGCTCGCCACAGTACTCCATTCGGGCCACCTGGGTGGACCGCCGCGCCGCCGAACTTGTCCCGGGCGGCGGGAGTTGGCCTGCCCGGAATCGGGTCCCGAAGCTGGTCCACCTGCGCACGCCGCCGTTTCGGGGTGTCCTGCTTCACAGAATCAGCAGAAACGGAACTTCTCATTTCGCTCAGGTGTCAGTAACTGCTGGAAGAGGAGAAGCGCGAGGGGCAGGACACGCAGGGGATGGCGATGGGTCAGAAGACGGTACGGGACGGCGAACCGGGCGGCGGCGAGGACGGTGGCCGGGGCCCGGAGCGCAAGAAGCTCGACCTGAGCGTGACCCAGGTCGCGGGCAGTTCCCTCGCCACCGTCGCGGCCGCCCTGCTCGCCTCCCAGCTCGGCGTCTACGGGACCATCCTCGGTGCCGGCGTGGTCAGCGTGGTGGCCACCGCCGGCGGGCCGGTCATCCAGCACGCCTTCCGGCGCACCGGCGACCGGCTGCGCGAGGGCGCCCGCCCCAGGGGCCGTCAGGTCCCCGTGACCGGCGGGGAGGAGGGGCCCGCGGCCCCGCCGCCGGGCGAGTTCGGCGAGGCCACCGTCCACGGCACCCGCGTGCGCGGCTGGAAGCGCACGGCGGTGGCCTCCGGGGCGGCCTTCGCCCTGGCCGTCGGCGGCCTCGGGACCTACGAGGCCTTCGCGGGAACCTCCGTCAGCAGCGGCGGCGGCACCCTCCTGTCGGGCGGCTTCCGCACGGCCCCCGACCACAGGCCCTCCCAGCGGGGGACCGGCGGGGAGACCGGCGAACGGGGCCGGCCGGGCGAGAAGGACGGCAAGGGCGCCACGGACGGCCGGCACCCCGGCTCCGGCGGCTCCCCGACGCCCTTCCGCTCACACGGCGCCGGCAGCAGCCCCGACCCGGACCCCGGCCCCAGCCCCTCCGGCTCCGGCAGGCCCGAGCCGGAACCCACCCCCTCGTCCTCGAAGCACACCCCGGACCCCGGCCCCACGCCGAGCCCGGGCGGCTCCGCCGGCGGCACGGGCGGCGGCGGAAGCGGCAGCGACGGCTCCACCGCCCGGGACTGAGCGGGCGTCAGTCGCCCAGGACCCGCCTCAGGTAGTCGTTGCCGAACACCCGGTCCGGGTCCAGCCGGTCGCGCAGCGCCGTGAACTCCCCGAAGCGCGGGTACACCCCGGCCAGGTACTCCGCGTCCCGGGTGTGCACCTTGCCCCAGTGGGGGCGCCCGCCGTGGGCGGTGAAGATGCGCTCGGCCGCCGTGAAGTAGGCCTGGTACGGGGTGCCCCGGTACATGTGGACGGCGATGTACGCGGTGTCCCGCCCCGAGGCCGTGGACAGGGTGATGTCGTCGGCCGGGGCCGTCCGCACCTCCACCGGGAAGCTGATCCGCAGGTCGGAGCGGTCGACCATGGCCTTGAGCTCCCGCAGCGCCTCGACCGCCCGCTCGCGCGGGAGGGCGTACTCCATCTCCACGAACCGCACCCGGCGCGGGCTGGTGAACACCTTGTACGGGATGTCCGTGTAGGTCCGCGCCGACAGGGCGCGGCTGGCGATCCGGGCGATGGACGGTATGGCCGCCGGCACCGCGCGGCCCAGGGAGTTGACGGCCTGGAAGACGCCGTTGGACAGCAGCTCGTCCTCGATCCAGCCGCTGATCGGCCCGGGCGGGGCGGCGGGTCCCTGGCTGCGGTTGTTGCGCTTGGTGTTGCAGTTGCCGGTGTGCGGGAACCAGTAGAACTCGAAGTGCTCGTTCTCCGCGACGTGCTGGTCGAACTCCTCGGTCACCCGGTCGAAGCGCATGGGCTCCTCACGGGCGGTCAGGAAGAACAGCGGCTCCACCGCGAAGGTGATCGAGGTGACGATGCCCAGTGCCCCGATGCCCAGCCGGGCGGCCGCGAAGACCTCGCGCTCCTTGTCGGTCCCCTTCGCGGAGCAGGTCAGCAGCCGTCCGTCGGCGGTGACCAGCTCCAGGGCGCGGATCTGCGCGGCGATGGAGGCCGAATCGCGGCCGGTGCCGTGCGTGCCGGTGCTGGTGGCGCCGGAGACCGTCTGCTCCATGATGTCGCCCATGTTGGTGAGCGACAGGCCCTGCGCGGCCAGGGCGCGGTTGAGGTCCTTCAGGGCCGTGCCGGCCGCCACGGTGACCGTGCCCGCGGTCCGGTCCAGCGACAGGATCCCGGCGAGCGCCTGCGGCCGTACGAGGACCCCGTCGGTGGCGGCGGCCGCGGTGAAGGAGTGGCCCGTGCCGACCGCCTTCACCCGCAGGCCCTCCCCGGCGGCCCGGCGGACCTCCTCCTGGAGCTCGCCGACCGAGGCCGGCGTCACCACGCGCGCGGGCGTGGCGCGGACGTTGCCCGCCCAGTTACGCCACGCGGTCCGCCCGTTCTGCGCTGCTATCCCCGATGTCGCCGTCACGCGAGGGCTCCTCCCCTTGCGCCGGCCTCGTCAGCCGGCGGTAACCCGCGAACGCCACCGCCGCCGCGGCGACTCCCGCCGCGATCGAGACGACGTACCCGCGCTGGGCCCCGGCCGCGTCGATGACCAGACCGGTCACGGAGGAACCGACCGCGACACCGACCGCCAGGCCGGTGCTGATCCACGTCATGCCCTCGGTGAGCTTCGCGCGTGGTACGTGCGCTTCGATCAGGGCCATCGTGGTGATCATCGTGGGAGCGATGGCGAGGCCCGAGACGAAGAGCGCCACGGCCAGAAACGGAAGGTTCCCGGCCAGTAGGAGGGGGATCATACTCACGGCCATCGCACAGATGCCCAGTACCCACCTGCGTTCCGTCCGGCCCTTGAGGTGGAGCAGGCCGAAGACGATGCCCGCCAGACAGGACCCGGCGGCCCAGATGGCCAGGATGAAGCTGGCCGCGGACTTGTGGCCCTGCTCCTCGGCGAAGGCCAGGGTGGACACGTCGATCGACCCGAAGATCGCGCCGGTCGCCACGAAGGTGGCCGTCAGCACCTGGAGGCCGGGGGAGCGCAGGGCGGAGGAGCGGTCGCCGTCCAGGCTGCGCGGGTGCGGCGGCGGCTCGGTGGCGCGCTGCGCGGTGAGCAGCCAGACCCCGACGAGCAGGCAGCCGGCGGCGATCACCGGCCCGGCCTCCGGGAACCAGGTGGTGGACAGGCCGATGGCCAGGATCGGGCCGAAGATGAAGCAGACCTCGTCGATCACGGACTCGAAGGAGTACGCCGTGTGCAGCTCGCGCGGCGCCTCGCGGTAGAGCTCGGTCCAGCGCGCGCGGACCATCGAGCCGACGCTCGGCACGCAGCCCGCGACGGCCGCGAAGACGAACAGGGTCCAGTCGGGCAGCCCGTTGGCGGCGGCCAGCACCAGACCCGTGACGGAGGCGACGGAGACCAGGGTGGCGGGCCGCAGCACCCGCCGCTGCCCGTACTGGTCGACCAGCCGCGAGACCTGGGGGCCGACGAACGCGGCCGCCAGGGCGAGGGTGCCGGTGAGGGCGCTGGCCATCGCGTAGCGGCCGGTGATCTCCGAGATCATCGTCAGGATGCCGACGCCGACCATGGAGATCGGCAGCCGGCCTATGAGGCCGGCGGCGCTGAAGGCCTTGGTTCCGGGGGCAGCGAATATCGCGCGGTAGGGACTGGGCAAGGTCTCTCCGTAAGGGACGTCATCGGCCCATACAGGTTATGACCGCCGACAAGGCACCCGCACGGGGAAAAACGGGACAGGGGAACTTAGGGTCACCTTACCTGGCGGGCGTCCCGCCATGCGGACCGGCCGGTTCTCCCGCGAGCACCCCGGGTGGCAGGATTCGAGGCATGTCAGACCAGCTCCGTGCCCCCGACGCGCCCGCGGCCGAAGGCCCAGCGGCCCCCTATGACGCCCTCCTGCTGCTGTCCTTCGGCGGCCCCGAGGGACCCGACGACGTCGTGCCGTTCCTGGAGAACGTCACCCGCGGGCGAGGGATTCCGCGCGAGCGGCTCAAGGAGGTCGGGCAGCACTACTTCGGCTTCGGCGGGGCCAGCCCGATCAACGGGCAGAACCGCGAGCTGCTGGCCGCACTGCGCAAGGACCTCGCCGACGCCGGGCTGGACCTGCCGGTCTACTGGGGCAACCGAAACTGGGCCCCGTACCTGACCGACGTGCTGCGCGAGATGGTCCGTGACGGCCGCCGCCGCATCGCCGTCCTCGCCACCAGCGCGTACGCCTCGTACTCGGGCTGCCGCCAGTACCGCGAGAACCTCGCCGACGCCCTGGCGACCCTGGCCGAGGAGGGCCTGGAGCTGCCCCGCGTCGACAAGCTGCGGCACTACTTCAACCACCCCGGCTTCGTGCGGCCCATGATCGACGGGGTGCTGGCCTCGCTCGCGGCCCTGCCCGACGCGGTACGCGACGGCGCCCACCTGGCCTTCACCACCCACTCCATCCCGACCGCGGCCGCCGACGCCTCCGGCCCGGTCGAGGAGCACACCCGGGACGGCGAGGGCGGCGCCTACGTCAAGCAGCACCTCGACGTGGCCCGCGTGATCGCGGACGCCGTCGCGGCCGAGACCGGCACCGCGCACCCGTGGAAGCTCGTCTACCAGTCCCGCAGCGGCGCCCCGCACATCCCGTGGCTGGAGCCGGACATCTGCGACCACCTGGAGGCCCTGCACGACGGGGGCGCGCCGGCGGTGGTGATGGTGCCCATCGGCTTCGTCTCCGACCACATGGAGGTCCTCTACGACCTCGACACGGAGGCCGCGGCCAAGGCCACCGAGCTGGGCCTGCCCGCCGAGCGCTCCGCGACCGTCGGCGCCGACCCGCGCTTCGCGGCGGCCGTGCGCGAGCTGGTGCTGGAGCGCGCCGCCCGCGAGCGCGGCGAGCGGCCCGCGGAGTGCTGGGTGGGCACCCTGGGCCAGAGCCACGACCTGTGCGCGGTGGGCTGCTGCCCGTCGCGCGCGCCCCGTCCGGCGGCCGCCGGCGCGGACAGCCCGTACGCCCAGGGGGAAACGTGATCACCGAAGAGCTGAAGGCCGAGCTGCTGGACGTGGGCCTGGAGGCGGCCCGCCGCGCCGGGGAGCTGCTGCGCGACGGCCGTCCGGCCGACCTGGCCGTGGCCGCGACCAAGACCAGCCCGATCGACGTCGTGACCGAGATGGACGTCGCCGCCGAGAAGCTGATCACCGGCATCCTCGCGGAGCGCCGGCCCGAGGACGGGCTGCTCGGCGAGGAGGGCGCGGACGTCCCCGGCACCAGCGGGATCCGCTGGATCGTCGACCCGCTGGACGGCACCGTCAACTACCTCTACGGCCTCCCGGGCTGGGGGGTGTCCATCGCCGCCGAGTACGGCGGCGAGACGGTGGTCGGCGTCGTGGCGGCGCCGATGCGCGGGGAGACGTACCACGCCGTGCTCGGCGGCGGGGCCTGGTCGGGCACCGCCCGGCTCGCCTGCCGGGCCGCGGCCCCGCTGGACCAGGCGCTGGTCGCCACCGGGTTCGGGTACCTCCGGACCCGGCGGGAGAGCCAGGCCGAGGTGGCCCGGCGGATCATCCCGCTCGTGCGGGACATCCGGCGCGGCGGTTCGGCGGCGCTCGACCTGTGCGACGTCGCGGCCGGGCGGCTGGACGGGTACTACGAGCGCGGGCTGAACCCCTGGGACTTCGCGGCGGGCGAGCTGATCGCCCGCGAGGCGGGCGCGCTGACCGGAGGACGCCCCTCCGAGCCGGCCTCCGGGGAACTGACCGTGGCGGCCACCCCGGCGGTCTTCGCCTCGCTCCAGCCGCTGCTGGAGGAAGCCGGGGCCTGGCACGACTGAGTCCCGGGAGCGGACGCGGAAGGACCCCCTGCCGCGGGTGCGGCAGGGGGTCCTTCCGTCGTTCGGGATGCCGTCCCGGACCGTACGGGCTCCGGGGCGGACGCTGTCGCTCTGGCCGAGGGCAGCCGGAAGCAGACCGGGGCGGGGGCCCCGGTCAGGCCGCCGTGACCGCCACGCCGTGCTCCGCGGCGAGCCGCTGGAGGTCCTCCAACGCGGCCTGTTCCACGTCCGCGAGGTAGTCGTCGCCCGTCTCACGGGCCTTGCTCAGGTCCGACTGCGTGGCGCTGATGCGCTGCAGGAGACCCGCGGTGAATGCGTCCATGGTGGGTGCGCCCCCTCTTCGTGGGTCGCGGCGGACGAGCGCGGGGCAGTCCGCCGTCAGGGAGTGGATGGGGTGTGCAGACGTCCTCCCCGGCACCCTGGGCCCAGAAACCTCGTAAGGCGAGGGAATCCTCACTTCCACCCCCTCCGGGCCCCCGAGAAGGGGCTCAGGGGCGCCTTACAGCCGGTTTACGGCCGAAACCGGCAGGATGGAGGCGCAATACAGGTGTGCCCTCAGGAGTGCCCTCGGGGCTCGAAGGAAGGAAACGACGTGCGCGTACTCGTCGTCGAGGACGAGCAGCTGCTCGCCGATGCGGTGGCCACGGGCCTGCGCCGGGAGGCCATGGCCGTGGACGTCGTGTACGACGGCGCCGCGGCCCTGGAGCGCGTCGGGGTGAACGACTACGACGTGGTCGTGCTCGACCGGGACCTTCCGCTGGTGCACGGCGACGACGTCTGCCGGAAGATCATCGAACTCGGCATGCCCACCCGCGTGCTCATGCTCACCGCCTCGGGCGACGTCAGCGACCGCGTGGAGGGCCTGGAGCTGGGGGCCGACGACTACCTGCCCAAGCCCTTCGCCTTCAGCGAGCTGACCGCCCGCGTGCGCGCCCTGGGGCGGCGGACGACGGTGGCGCTGCCGCCGGTGCTG
The DNA here is from genome assembly GCF_040648015.1 of Streptomyces sp. NPDC029216. Classification (NCBI taxonomy): domain Bacteria; kingdom Bacillati; phylum Actinomycetota; class Actinomycetes; order Kitasatosporales; family Streptomycetaceae; genus Streptomyces; species Streptomyces sp. NPDC029216. Next base: position 10,011 of record NZ_JBEZWL010000065.1, read on the forward strand.
GAGCGTGCCGGGATCAAGCTGGACCCGAACCGTCGTGAGGTGTTCCGCGAGGGGCGGGAGGTGCAGCTGGCGCCCAAGGAGTTCGCGGTGCTGGAGGTGCTCATGCGCAGTGAGGGGACCGTGGTCTCCGCCGAGCAGCTGCTGGAGAAGGCCTGGGACGAGAACACCGACCCGTTCACCAACGTGGTCCGGGTGACCGTCATGACGCTGCGCCGCAAGCTGGGAGAGCCGCCCGTCATCGTGACCGTGCCCGGCTCCGGCTACCGGATCTGACCCGGTGGCCGCGACCCCGGCGCCACCGCCGGCGCCACCGAAACCGACCTGGGACCCCGGCCAGCCCGAGGGTCCTTTCCCTTGGCTGAGACCGACCATCCGGATACGGCTCACGCTGCTCTACGGCGGCATGTTCCTGATCGCCGGGATCCTGCTGCTGTCGATCATCTACCTGCTGGCCGCCCAGGCCCTGCGGGAGGGCAACGCGCTCCCGTTCAAGATCGTGGGCGGCCAGAAGGTCGAGGTCTCCAGCTCCACCTGCCCCGGTGTCGGCATCGACCAGTCGATCGACCAGTTCAACGCGGCGATCGGCCAGTGCATCCTCGACCAGCGCAAGCACGCGCTGGACGACCTGCTCAGCCGTTCGCTGATGGCCCTCATGGGCCTGAGCGTGATCGCCTTCGCCTTCGGCTACGCGATGGCCGGCCGGGTGCTCTCCCCGCTGGGCAAGATCACCCGGACCGCCCGCCGGGTGGTCGGCTCCGACCTGACCCGGCGGATCGAGCTGGACGGGCCGGACGACGAGCTCAAGGAGCTCGCGGACACCTTCGACGAGATGCTCGACCGCCTGGAACGGGCCTTCACCGCCCAGCAGCGCTTCGTGGCCAACGCCTCGCACGAGCTGAGGACCCCGCTGGCCATCAACCGGACGCTGCTGGAGGTCCACCTGTCGGATCCCGGTGCCCCGGTGGAGCTGCAGCAGCTGGGCAAGACGCTGCTGGCCACCAACGAGCGCAGCGAGCAGCTGGTGGAGGGCCTGCTGCTGCTCGCCCGCAGCGAGAACCAGATCGTGGAGCGCAAACCCGTCGACCTGGCGGAGGTCGCCTCGCGCGCCATCGACCAGGCGCGCGGGGAGGCGCTGGCCAAGGGCGTGGAGATCCGCGGCGAGCGCGCGCTGGCCGTGGTCCAGGGCAACGGCGTGCTGCTGGAGCGGATCGCCCTCAACCTGGTGCAGAACGCCGTCCGGTACAACGTGCCGGAGGACGGCTGGGTGGAGGTCACCACCGAGGTCCAGCACGGCCAGGCGGTGCTCCTCGTCTCGAACACGGGTCCCGTGGTTCCCGCGTACGAGGTGGACAACCTCTTCGAGCCCTTCAGACGGCTGCGTACGGAGCGAACGGGCAGCGACAAGGGTGTGGGGCTCGGCCTGTCCATCGCGCGCTCTGTGGCGCGCGCACACGGCGGCCGCATCCTGGCGACCCCCCGCGAGGGCGGCGGCCTGGTGATGCGTGTCACGTTGCCCCTTTGATCCACCCCCCGGATTGTTCGCTGTCAGCGGAATGATCTCGGGGTGTGGCGGGCCTCGCCTGTGTGATCGATCACATTGCCGAGTGTCCGGGCGTGCGCGTTCCGTGACCCCGCGAAGGCCGGAAAGCCCGGGAAGTCCGGGTTTCCGGCCCCTCGAATGGCGGGAAATACACGGGGTGGCGTTCGTGCAAGACGGCCCCCGGACCGTGTACGGTCCCGGTCGTCATCCCAGCTGCGGGCCCCTGCGGGCGTGGGGCTGGGTGTCGATTGAGTAACAGACCTTGATGTGAGGCAAAATCTCCGCCTCAGGTCGGGCACAAGTCCGGCCTCTCGCGCGTTACGTGCGCTGAGACACCGCTAAATCCCAGAGGGGGAGAGCGAAAAAATGGCAACGGACTACGACACCCCACGCAAGACCGACGACGATGTCGACAACGACAGCATCGAAGAGCTGAAGGCGCGACGCAGTGACAAGGTCACCTCGAGCGTCGACATCGAGGACTTCGACGGCGCCGAGAGCCTGGAGCTCCCGGGTGCGGACCTCTCCAACGAGGAGCTGGCCGTCCGGGTGCTGCCCAAGCAGGCCGACGAGTTCACCTGCATGAGCTGCTTCCTGGTGCACCACCGCAGCCAGCTGGCTCGTGAGAAGGACGGCCAGCCGATCTGCCGCGACTGCGACTAGGTCTCGGCCGTGACCGGCTCGACGCCGTTCCGGAAGCTGCGCTTTCGGAAGACCGGCGATCCGGAGGCAGGAGCGCAGGCGGAAGCCACGGGCCCGGAAACGGGCCCCGGGGCCGCCGGCGACCCCGCCACCGGGACGACTGTCGTGCCGTCCGACACCGCCGCGGCGGTGCCGCCGGCCACAGTGGCGGACGAGGAGTCCCGGGGCAGGCCCGGGACACGTCGGATGCAAGCCGTCATGAACGGTGTGCGCAAGGGCGGCGAAGGCGCGAGAAACGCCGCCCTGTACATCGCCGACCTCATCATCGAGAACGCCCCGCGCGTTCCGGTAAGGGACCTCGCGGCCCTGCGCGCCCAGTTCCCGGGCCTCGGCCCCGATCAGCTGGCCGACAAGCTGATCGCCGGGGCGGCGAACGCCACCTCGACCGTGGGCGCGGGCATCGGCGCGGCGGCCATGCTGCCGGTCCCGCCCGCCATGCCGGCCGAGCTGGCCGCGGAGATCGCCGGCGTCGCCGCCATCGAGCTGAAGCTCATCGCCGAACTGCACGAGGTCTACGGGCAGCGGCCGCCCGGCACCCTGAAGGACCGCAGCCTCGCCTACCTCACGGCATGGACCGAGGAGCGCGGCATCGACCTGACCAAGCCGACCACGCTCAACGCCGCCCTCGGCGGCCAGGTGAAGCGCGAACTGCGCCAGCAGATCATGAAGCGGATGTTCCGCAACCTGCCGAACCTGATGCCGTTCATGGTGGGCGCCGCCGTCGGCGCGGTCATGAACCGCCGGGACACCAGGAAACTCGCCGAGAAGGTGCGTACGGACCTGCGCCGCCGGGCCGTGCCCTGGACGGCGCTCCCCGCCGCCCCGGCCCCCCAGCACCCCGCCCAGCCCCTCCCCGGGGCGGCCAGGGCCGCACTGGAGCCGCCGGAGCCGGACGGCTACGGCCGCTGACCGCCCCCGGCGGTCAGCCCTGCGAGGCGGAAGCCCCCTGCGCCGCGCGGACCGCCGCCGCCAGGGCCTGCGGCTCGCGCGTGGAGACGTACACGTACGGGGTCGGGTCCTCCGGGTCCGTGATCTCGATCCGGACCGCCGTCGGGATGTAGCTGCGCATCAGCATGAAGGCCCGCATGTCGGCCTTGTACGTGCGCCAGGCCCGGGCCTCCTCGCCCTCCAGCACCTCCGGCTCGCCCAGCGCCGACACCGGGATCCGGGCCTCGCCCGCCGCCAGCGCCCCGCCCACCACGCGCACCCGCGCGGAGCCGAACGAGCTCACCAGCATCCCCGCCAGCGCGCCGCCGCCGACGAACCCCGCCAGCATCGGCAGGGTCCCCAGCGGGAGCGTGATGAGCGCACCGGCCAGACCGGTCAGTACGGCGATGCCCCACCAGGAGCGGGGGGCGGACAGGCGTTCGTCGTGGTGCGCGGGGGAGAGCTGCATGCCAGCAAGCCTGCCACGAGGCGACCGGCGGGTAGCCGCGCGGGTAAGGTCTGCGGCTGTGAGTGGACGAAACACAGCGTTGACGCCCCCGGCCGATGCCGTCGCTCCGGTCCGGCATCCCGATGCCCCGGCACCCGGAGAGCTCCTCGGTGCGCACTACGAACACTGTTTCGGATGCGGCGGGGGACAGTCGCACGGGCTCCATCTGGAGGCCCGCGCGGGCGAGGGAGTACGCGTCACCGCCGAGTTCACCGTCCGGCCCGCCCACCAGGGCGCGCCCGGCCTCGCCCACGGCGGGGTGCTGGCCACCGCGCTCGACGAGACGCTGGGCTCCCTGAACTGGCTGCTGCGCGTCATCGCGGTGACCGGCCGGCTGGAGACCGACTTCGTGCGGCCCGTGCCCGTGGACACCGTGCTGCACCTGGAGGCCGAGGTCACCGCCGTCGCGGGGCGGAAGATCTACTCCACGGCCGTGGGCCGGATAGGCGGCCCGGACGGCCCCGTCGCCGTCCGCGCCGACGCGCTCTTCATCGAGGTGAAGGTCGACCACTTCATCGACAACGGTCGGCCCGAGGAGATCCGGGCGGCGATGGCCGACCCGGACCAGGTCAGGCGCGCACGCGCCTTCGAGGTGAACCCCTGATGTCCCAGAACAACCACGCTCCGGTCGACGTGCTGATCCGCCGCGTCGACCCCGAGGTGCCCCTCCCCGCCTACGGTCACCCCGGCGACGCCGGCTGCGACCTGGTGACCACCGTGGCCGCCGAGCTGGAGCCCGGCGAGCGGGCCGTCCTGCCCACCGGCATCTCCATCGCCCTGCCCGACGGCTACGCCGCCTTCGTGCACCCGCGCTCGGGCCTGGCCGCCCGCTGCGGGCTCGCACTCGTGAATGCCCCCGGGACGGTGGATGCCGGGTACCGTGGGGAGATCAAGGTGATCGTGGTCAATCTCGACCCGCGCGAGAGCGTCCGGTTCGAGCGCTTCGACCGCATTGCCCAGCTGGTTGTCCAGAGGGTCGAGAAGGTGCGCTTCCACGAGGTGGCGGAACTTCCCGGCTCGGCCCGGGCCGACGGGGGGTTCGGCTCCACCGGCGGTCATGCGGCCGTGGCCGGATCCGGCGCTGGTCAGCAGGGTGGGAATGGCTACGCTTCGGTCGTAAACGACCGGGAAGGACAGTGACGTGTTCGGACGTCGCAAGAAGAATGACTCCGCCGACGACGGCGGCGCGGCCGAGCAGGTCGACGGCGTGCGCGCCGACGAGGCGGCCGAAGCCGACGGGCCCCGGCGGCTGAACCTGCCTCCGGCCCCGCGGCCCGACGGACCGTGGGACGTCTCCGAGGTGCCCGGGAACCCCGCCGACGGCCGGGTCGACCTGGGCGGCATCCTCGTGCCCGGTGTCGAGGGCATGGAGCTGCGCGTCGAGGTCGCCGGTGACGCGATCGTCGCCGCCACCGTGGTCCTGCGGGACAGCGCCGTGCAGCTGCAGGCCTTCGCCGCCCCCAAGAAGGAGGGCATCTGGGGCGAGGTCCGCGACGAGATCGCCTCGGGCATCACCCAGCAGGGCGGCCTCATCGACGAGGTCGACGGACCGCTGGGCTGGGAGCTGCGCGCGCAGGTCCCCGTACCGCTGCCCGACGGCCAGACCGGCGCCCAGCTGGTGCGCTTCGTCGGCGTCGACGGCCCGCGCTGGTTCCTGCGCGGCGTGATCTCCGGCCAGGGCGCGGTGCGCCCCGAGTCGGCCGGCGTGCTGGAGCAGATCTTCCGGGACACCGTCGTCGTCCGCGGCGACGGCCCGATGGCCCCGCGCGACCCCATCGTCCTGAAGCTGCCGAACGACGCCCAGATGGTGCCGGACGGTGTGCAGACGGCCGAGGAGCAGGAGAGCTCCCGCTTCTCCGGCGGCATGGGCCAGCTGGAGCGCGGCCCGGAGATCACCGAGGTCCGCTGACCCCGCAGGCCCCGTAGGCGGTCGTTTCGGCCGGTGGGCCGCCCCCTGGGAGGCGGCCCGCCGGTACCGCCCTGCCCCGCCGCAGGAGAGGGCGGGCGGCGTCAGGGATGCGTCAGGGATCGCCGTCCGGCCGCCGCTCGGTGCGTGAACAGGGGGAACGTCCCCGAGAATGAGCCCATGGGACGCGGCAGGCTGAGGATCTATCTGGGCGCGGCACCCGGTGTGGGCAAGACGTACGCCATGCTCTCCGAGGGGCACCGGCGGGTCGAGCGGGGCGGCGACTGCGTCGTCGGCTTCGTCGAGCACCACGGGCGCCCGCGCACCGAGGTCATGCTGCACGGCCTGGAACAGGTCCCCCGGCGCGAGCTGACCCACCGCGGCGCCGTCTTCACGGAGATGGACGTGGACGCCGTCCTGGCGCGGCGGCCGGCCGTGGCGCTCGTGGACGAGCTGGCGCACACCAATGTGCCGGGTTCGCGCAACGCCAAGCGCTGGCAGGACGTCGAGGAGCTGCTCGGGGCCGGGATCGACGTGGTGTCCACCGTGAACATCCAGCACCTGGAGTCCCTCGGGGACGTGGTCGAGACGATCACCGGGGTGCGCCAGCGCGAGACCGTGCCGGACGAGGTGGTCCGCCGGGCGGACCAGATCGAGCTGGTCGACATGTCCCCGCAGGCCCTGCGCCGCCGCATGGCCCACGGCAACGTCTACCAGCCCGACAAGGTCGACGCGGCCCTGTCGAACTACTTCCGCCCCGGCAACCTCACCGCCCTGCGCGAGCTGGCCCTGCTGTGGACGGCCGACCGGGTGGACGAGTACCTCCAGCAGTACCGGGGCGAGCACGGCATCCGCTCCACCTGGCAGGCCCGCGAACGGATCGTCGTCGGCCTCACCGGCGGCCCCGAGGGACGCACGCTGATCCGCCGGGCCGCGCGGATGGCCGCCAAGGGCTCCGGCAGTGAGATCCTCGCCGTCTACATCGCCCGCAGCGACGGACTGACCGCGGCTTCGCCCAAGGAGCTCGCGGTCCAGCGGACCCTGGTCGAGGACCTTGGCGGAACGTTTCACCATGTGATCGGCGACAACGTCCCCGAGGCCCTCCTCGCCTTCGCCCGCGGGGTCAACGCCACCCAGATCGTCCTGGGCTCCAGCCGCCGCAGGACCTGGCAGTACGTCCTGGGCCCCGGGGTCGGGGCCACCGTGGCCCGCGACTCGGGACCCGACCTCGACGTGCACATCGTCACGCACGAGGAGGTGGCCAAGGGGCGCGGGCTGCCCATGGTCCGCTCGGCGGCCCGGCTCGGGCGGCCCCGGATCGCGGCCGGCTGGCTGGTCGGCGTGGTCTTCCCGGTCCTGCTGTGCCTGCTGCTCACGCACATCAGCACCGACCCCGGCCTCGCCAACGACATGCTGCTCTTCCTGGCCCTGACGGTGGCGGCCGCGCTGCTGGGCGGGCTCTGGCCGGCCCTCGCCTCCGCCGCCTTCGGCTCGCTGCTGCTGAACTACTTCTTCGTCGAGCCGCTGCACCGGTTCACCATCTCCGACCCCCGCAACATCATGGCCATCTCGGTCTTCTTCGGGGTCGCCGCCTCGGTGGCCTCGGTGGTGGACCTGGCCGCCCGGCGCACCCACCAGGCCGCCCGGCTGCGGGCCGAGTCCGAGATCCTGTCCACCCTGGCCGGGAGCGTCCTGCGCGGCGAGACGGCCCTGGACGCGCTGCTGGAACGGGTGCGCGAGACCTTCGCGATGGAGTCGGTGGCCCTGCTGGAGCGGGCCGGCGAGCGGGAGCCCTGGACCCCGGCCGGCAGCGTCGGCCCCGCCCCGGTGGCACGGCCGGAGGACGCCGACGTGGACATGCCGATCGGCGACCACATGGCGCTGGCCCTGTCCGGCCGGGTGCTGCCAGCGGAGGACCGCCGGGTGCTCGGCGCCTTCGCCGCCCAGGCCGCCGTGGTGCTGGACCGCCAGCGGCTGGTCGGGGAGGCCGAGGAGGCCCGCCGGCTGGCCGAGGGCAACCGGATCCGCACGGCCCTGCTGGCCGCCGTCAGCCATGACCTGCGGACGCCCCTGGCCTCCATCAAGGCCTCCGTCAGCTCCCTGCGCTCCGCCGACGTGGAGTGGTCCGAGGAGGACCGGGCCGAGCTGCTGGAGGGCATCGAGGACGGCGCCGACCGGCTCGACCACCTGGTGGGCAACCTGCTCGACATGTCCCGGCTGCAGACCGGCACCGTGACCCCGCTGATCCGGGAGATCGACCTCGACGAGGTGGTCCCGATGGCGCTGGGCGGCGTACCGGAGGACAGCGTGCTGCTCGACGTGCCGGAGACCCTGCCGATGGTGCGGGTGGACCCCGGGCTGCTGGAGCGGACCGTGGCCAACGTCGTCGAGAACGCCGTCAAGTACAGCCCCCGGGGCCGGCGGGTGCTGGTCGCGGCCAGCTTCCTCGGCGACCGGGTCGAGCTCCGGGTCGTCGACCGCGGGCCCGGGGTCCCGGACGAGGCCAAGGACCGCATCTTCGCCCCGTTCCAGCGGCACGGGGACGCCCCGCGCGGGGCCGGGGTGGGTCTGGGGCTGGCGGTGGCCCGGGGCTTCGCCGAGGCCATGGGCGGCACCCTCGCCGCCGAGGACACGCCCGGCGGCGGTCTGACCATGGTGCTCACCCTGCGCGCGGCGGCCCGCGGCCGGCCCGCCGGACCCACCGGAACCGGATCCCGCCCCGACGGCGTTGACCACGTGAACATTCCCGAACGACAGAAAGCAGGACCCCGATGACCCGGGTGCTCGTAGTGGACGACGAGCCGCAGATCGTCCGAGCCCTCGTGATCAACCTCAAGGCGCGCAGGTACGAGGTGGACGCGGCCTCCGACGGGGCGGGCGCCCTGGAGCTGGCGGCCGCCCGCCACCCCGACGTGGTCGTCCTCGACCTCGGCCTGCCCGACATGGACGGGGTGGAGGTGATCAGGGGGCTGCGCGGCTGGACCCGCGTCCCGATCCTGGTCCTGTCCGCCCGGCACAGCTCCGACGAGAAGGTCGAGGCCCTCGACGCGGGCGCCGACGACTACGTCACCAAGCCCTTCGGCATGGACGAGCTGCTGGCCCGCCTGCGCGCCGCCGTCCGCCGGGCCGAGCCGGCCGCCGGGCCGCGGGACGAGGTGGTCGTCGAGACCCAGGGGTTCACCGTGGACCTCGCCGCCAAGAAGGCGGTCCGTGAGGGCCGCGACGTACGCCTCACCCCCACCGAGTGGCACCTCCTGGAGGTGCTCGTGCGCAACGGCGGGAAGCTCGTCAGCCAGAAACAGCTCCTCCAGGAGGTCTGGGGGCCCTCCTACGGGACCGAGACCAACTACCTGCGCGTCTACATGGCGCAGCTGCGCCGGAAGCTGGAGGCGGACCCCTCGCACCCGCGGCACTTCATCACCGAACCCGGCATGGGCTACCGCTTCGAGAAGTAGGCGGGGGCTTCGAGAGGCGGCGGGGGCGCCGGTACGCTTCCTGTATGAGTGCTGAACTGCGTCCCGAGAAGCCCGCGAAACCGGCCAGGCCGGCGGGCCGGTTCCGCCGGATGATAGAGCGGCTGTCCACCTCCCAGGAGGAGCTGCACTCGGCGGAACTGCAGGAGGACGCAGAAGCCGCGGGGTGCACGCGGATCTGCGACTGCCACGACCGCCAGATCGTCAAGGTGACCGGAACGCTGCGCACCGTCACCCTGCGGCCGCGGGCGGGCGTCCCCGCCCTGGAAGCGGAGCTCTTCGACGGTTCGGCCGCGCTGGACGTGGTGTGGCTCGGGCGTCGCTCGATCGTGGGAATCGAGCCCGGCCGGCGCATGATCGCCTCCGGGCGGATCGCGATGAGCCACGGCCGCCGGGTCCTCTTCAACCCGAAGTACGAACTCCGACCGCTCGGACAGGAGCAGTAACCGGTGACGTCACTCGACCGACCGACTCCACAGGGGTCCGCCGCCTCCACCCCCTCCGGGGACCAGAAGGAGGTCACGCAGGCCGCGCTCTTCGACGCCTTCGGCGGCATCCGGGGCACCGTGGAGACGATGCTCCCCGGCCTGCTGTTCGTGATGATCTACACGATCAACAAGGACGTGAAGATGTCCGCCATCGCGGCGGGCGTGGTCGCGGTCCTGCTGGTGATCGTGCGCCTGCTGCGCAAGGACACCGTCAAGCACGCCTTCAGCGGCGTGTTCGGCGTGGGCGTGGGCGTGGCCTTCGCCCTGTTCACGGGCAGCGCGAAGGGCTTCTACCTGCCGGGCATGATCTACGGGGTCGGTCTGGGCGTGGCGTTCACGCTGTCGGCCCTGGTCGGCTTCCCGCTGCTGGGTGTGATCCTCGGGCCGGTCTTCAAGGAGAACCTGTCCTGGCGCACCCGCAACCCCGGGCGCAAGAAGGCGTACACCAAGGCCAGCCTGGCCTGGGGACTGATCTTCCTGGCGAAGTACGCGATCCTCTTCCCGCTGTACTGGTGGGGTGACGAGACCCAGCTGGGCTGGGTGCTGATCGCGCTGAAGCTCCCCCCGATGGTGCTGGCCGTGTACTTCACCTGGGTCTTCCTGGCGAAGGCACCGCCGCCGATCGACGTGATCGCCGAGTACGAGGCCGAGGAGGCCGCCCGCGAGAAGCGGGGCTGAGCGACGGAACGCCGAAGGGGCGGGGTGACCATCCGGTCGTCCCGCCCCTTCGGCGTGTACTCAGCGCTTGGCCTGGAGGAGGTCCTCCAGCTGGCCCTCGCGGGCCTGGGCGGCCACGAAGAGGAGCTCGTCGCCCGGCTCCAGGGTCTCCTCGCCGTGCGGGGTGAGCACCCGGTTGCCGCGGATGATCGTCACCAGCGAGGTGTCCTCCGGCCAGGAGATCTCGCTGATCTGCGTCCCCGCGACCGAGGAGTCGGCCGGCAGGGTCAGCTCGACGAGGTTGGCGTCGCCGTGGCTGAAGCGCAGCAGGCGCACCAGGTCGCCGACGCTGACGGCCTCCTCGACCAGGGCCGACATCAGGCGCGGCGTGGAGACCGCGACGTCGACGCCCCAGGACTCGTTGAAGAGCCACTCGTTCTTCGGGTTGTTGACCCGCGCCACGACCCGGGGGACCCCGTACTCGGTCTTGGCGAGGAGGGAGACGACCAGGTTCACCTTGTCGTCACCGGTGGCGGCGATGACCACGTTGCAGCGCTGCAGCGCAGCCTCGTCGAGCGAGGTGATCTCACAGGCGTCGGCCAGCAGCCACTCCGCCTGCGGCACCCGCTCCACCGAGATGGCGGTCGGCGCCTTGTCCACGAGGAGCACCTCGTGGCCGTTCTCCAGCAGCTCACCCGCGATGGAGCGGCCCACGGCCCCGGCTCCGGCGATCGCGACCCTCATGCGTGTGCCTCCTCGGGGCCCTCGGCGAAGGCCGCCTCGACCTTGTCGATCTCGTCCGTGCGCATCATCACGTGGACGAGGTCGCCCTCCTGGAGCACGGTCTGCGAAGTCGGCAGCATCGCCTCGCCCAAGCGGGTGAGGAACGCGACGCGCACGCCCGTCTCCTCCTGGAGCCTGCTGACCTTGTGGCCGATCCAGGCGGCGGAGGTGTGCACCTCCGCGAGCTGGACGCCCCCGCTCGGATCGCGCCACAGGGGCTCCGCGCCCGACGGCAGCAGGCGGCGCAGCATCTGGTCGGCGGTCCACCGTACGGTCGCGACCGTGGGGATGCCGAGGCGCTGGTAGACCTCGGCGCGCTTGGGGTCGTAGATGCGGGCGGCGACGTTCTCGACGCCGAACATCTCGCGGGCCACGCGGGCGGCGATGATGTTGGAATTGTCACCGCTGCTGACCGCGGCGAAGGCTCCCGCCTCCTCGATCCCGGCCTCGCGCAGGGTGTCCTGGTCGAAGCCGACCCCGGTGACGCGGCGGCCGCCGAACGAAGCCCCGAGCCGGCGGAATGCGGTGGGGTCCTGGTCGACCACGGCGACCGTATGACCCTGCTGCTCCAAGGTCTGCGCGAGAGCGGATCCCACTCTTCCGCAGCCCATAATGACGATGTGCACGGCCGTCCTTCCGGCTGACAGCGGCTCGCTGGTTTCCAGCCTCATTGCATGCTCTGGCTAAACAGGGTCTCAGACCATGGCCCAAGCTACACACGGGCGGTCACCAGTGTGACCATTTGGGGTCCGCGCGGTGCCTCATTGGCGGCTCATTGGTGAGGATCCCGGACCGGGGGTTCGTCAGTCCGATATCGAACGCTTACGATCCTCTGCGTGTCCAAACTGACCGACGTGCCCAAACGGATCCTGATCGGCCGGGCGCTGCGCAGCGACCGCCTCGGGGAAACGCTCCTCCCCAAACGGATCGCCCTTCCCGTCTTCGCCTCCGACCCGCTCTCATCCGTGGCATATGCACCCGGTGAGGTACTGCTGGTCCTGTCGATCGCGGGTGTGTCGGCGTACCACTTCAGCCCCTGGATCGCGGTCGCGGTCGTCGTGCTGATGTTCACCGTGGTGGCCTCCTACCGGCAGAACGTCCACGCGTACCCCAGCGGCGGCGGCGACTACGAGGTCGCCAACACCAACCTCGGCCCCAAGGCCGGGCTCACCGTGGCGAGCGCGCTGCTCGTCGACTACGTCCTGACCGTCGCCGTGTCGATTTCCTCCGGTGTCGAGAATCTCGGCTCCGCCGTCGATTTCGTCATCGAGCACAAGGTGCTCTCGGCGATCCTCATGATTCTGCTGCTCACGCTCATGAACCTGCGCGGAGTGAAGGAATCCGGGAAACTCTTCGCGATCCCGACGTACGTGTTCGTGGGCGCCGTCTTCGTCATGATCGCCTGGGGTGCCTGGCGCGGTCTGGTGATGGGCGACACCATGGAGGCGCCGACCGCCCACCTGGAGATCAAGGCCGAGCACCAGGGGCTGGCCGGCTTCGCGCTGGTCTTCCTGCTGCTGCGCGCCTTCTCCTCCGGCTGCGCCGCCCTGACCGGCGTCGAGGCGATCAGCAACGGCGTGCCCGCCTTCCGCAAGCCCAAGAGCAAGAACGCCGCCACGACCCTCGCGCTCATGGGCGGCCTGGCCGTCACCATGTTCTGCGGGATCATCGGCCTGGCCATGGCCACGAACGTCCGGATGGCCGAGGCCCCCGCCACCGGCCTGCTCGACAACGGCGTCCCCGTCGGCGACGGCTTCGTCCAGCACCCGGTGATCTCCCAGGTGGCCGAGGCCGTCTTCGGCAACGGCAGCATCCTGTTCATCGTCCTGGCGACCGCCACCGCCCTCGTGCTGTTCCTGGCCGCCAACACCGCGTACAACGGCTTCCCGCTGCTCGGCTCGATCCTCGCCCAGGACCGCTACCTGCCGCGCCAGCTCCACACCCGCGGCGACCGGCTCGCCTTCTCCAACGGCATCGTGCTGCTCGCGGGCGCCGCCATGCTGTTGGTGTGGATCTACGACGCCGACTCCACCAAGCTGATCCAGCTCTACATCGTCGGTGTGTTCGTCTCCTTCACGCTCAGCCAGATCGGCATGGTCCGGCACTGGAACCGCCACCTGGCGACCGAGAACGACCAGGCCGCCCGCCGCCGGATGTACCGCTCCCGGGCCATCAACACCTTCGGCGCGGTCTTCACCGGCCTCGTGCTGGTCGTCGTCCTGGCCACCAAGTTCACGCACGGCGCCTGGGTCGCCCTGATGGGCATGCTGATCTTCTACGGCACGATGACCGCCATCCGGAAGCACTACGACCGGGTCGCCGCCGAGATCGCCGCGGACGAGGGCCCCAGCGACGACAGCGTGCGCCCCTCCCGGGTGCACTCGATCGTCCTGGTCTCCAAGGTCCACAAGCCCACCCTGCGCGCCCTGGCCTTCGCCAAGCTGACCCGCTCGGACACCCTGGAGGCGCTGAGCATCAGCGTCGACGCACCCGAGACCAAGGCGCTCAAGGAGGAGTGGGAGCGGCGCGGGATCAACGTCCCGCTGAAGATCCTCGACTCCCCGTACCGCGAGATCACCCGCCCGGTGGTCGAGTACGTCAAGGGGCTGCGCAGCGAGAACCCGCGCGACGCCGTCAGCGTCTACATCCCCGAGTACGTCGTCGGCCGCTGGTACGAGCACCTGCTGCACAACCAGAGCGCCCTGCGGCTCAAGGGCCGGCTGCTGTTCACCCCGGGCGTGATGGTCACCTCGGTGCCCTACCAGCTGGAGTCCTCGGAGCTCGCCCGGCGGCGGGCCCGCAGGCGCCAGGAGTGGAACGCCCCGGGTGCGGTGCGCCGGGGCCCCGTCGACACCCCGCGGCCGCGTCCGAAGGACCCGGCGGGGAAGTAGGCGCAGCGGATGGCGAACGGCCGGACGAGATCCACGTAAACTGGTGGGTCGGTCGTCCGGCCGTTCCTTTTTTGCACCTGATCTCCCTGGAGTCTCCCCGCCATGACCGAGCAGAACGAGAAGCAGTCACTGGTCGGGGAGGAGTACGAGGTCGAGGTCGGCCCCGTCGCGCACGGCGGCCACTGCATCGCCCGTACCGCCGAGGGCCGTGTCCTGTTCGTCCGCCACACCCTGCCGGGCGAGAAGGTCGTCGCGCGGGTGACGGAGGGCGAGACGGACTCCCGCTTCCTGCGCGCCGACGCGGTCACGATCCTCTCCGCCTCCAAGGACCGGGTCGAGGCCCCCTGCCCGTACGCCGGCCCCGGCAAGTGCGGCGGCTGCGACTGGCAGCACGCCAAGCCGGGCGCCCAGCGCCGGCTCAAGGGCGAGGTCGTCGCCGAGCAGCTGAAGCGGCTCGCCGGCCTCACTCCCGAGGAGGCGGGCTGGGACGGCACCGTGGCGCCCGCCGAGGGCGACAAGCTCCCGGCCGGCCAGGTCCCCCAGTGGCGCACCCGCGTCCAGTACGCCATCGACGAGGACGGCCGCGTCGGCCTGCGCAAGCACCGCTCGCACGAGGTGGAGCCGGTCGACCACTGCATGATCGCGGCGCCGGGCGTCACCGAGCTGGGCATCGAGAAGCGCGAATGGCCGGCGATGGCCTCCGTCGAGGCGATCGCCGCCTCCGGCTCGAACGACCGCCAGGTCGTCCTCACCCCCCGCCCCGGCGGCCGCCTCCCCCTGGTCGAGCTCGACAAGCCGGTCTCCGTCCTGCGCGTGGAGGAGAAGGACGGCGGGGTCCACCGCGTCCACGGCCGCCCCTTCGTCCGCGAGCGCGCCGACGGCCGCACCTACCGCGTCGGCATGGGCGGCTTCTGGCAGGTCCACCCGCAGGCCGCCGACACCCTGATCAAGGCCGTCATGCAGGGCCTGATGCCGCGCAAGGGCGAGATGGCCCTCGACCTCTACTGCGGCGTCGGCATCTTCGCGGGCGCCCTCGCGGAACGCCTGGGCGAGACCGGGGCCGTCCTCGGCATCGAGTCGGGCAAGCGCGCGGTGGAGGACGCCCGCCACAACCTGGCCGACTTCCCCCGGGTCCGCATCGAGCAGGGCAAGGTCGACACCGCCCTCCCGCGCACCGGCATCACCGAGTGCGACCTGATCGTCCTGGACCCCCCGCGGGCGGGCGCCGGCAAGCAGACGGTCCGCCACATCGCGAGCCTCTCGGCCCGCCGCATCGCCTACGTGGCCTGCGACCCGGCGGCCCTGGCCCGCGACCTGGGCTACTTCAAGGAGTCGGGCTACCGCGTCCGCACACTGCGCGTCTTCGACCTCTTCCCGATGACCCACCACGTGGAGTGCGTGGCGATCCTCGAACCGATCGCGAAGAGCTCCTGACCTGCAGGTTTACCCGTGCGCATTATGTGCACTATGGGCGTTACGGGCGATATCTTGACACTGAAATGACGCTCGTGACGCTCATTTGACGCTCGCCGGGGGCGTTTCCCGATGGGGCGTCAGTGTTAGCTGATGCGGCATCAGCAGTGGGAGGCCGTCTCCTGGGTCAGGCTGTGTGCCTGGCCGGGGAGGCGGCTTTCTGTATGCCGTGGTGCCGGCTGCAGGCCTTGCGGGTGCGATGCGCAAGGCCTCCTGTCGGTCGCGCTCCGCAGCAATTCTGGCCTTCGTGCTCCTTGCCGTACTCGCGGCGGCGCCGGCCTGCTGTCCGGCGCTGGACGCGGCAGTCGAGCCGCCCAGCGTCCGGTACGACCAGGATCTCGATGTTCATGACTCCAGGATCGC
Source organism: Streptomyces sp. NPDC029216 (assembly GCF_040648015.1). Taxonomy (NCBI): domain Bacteria; kingdom Bacillati; phylum Actinomycetota; class Actinomycetes; order Kitasatosporales; family Streptomycetaceae; genus Streptomyces; species Streptomyces sp. NPDC029216. The sequence goes on from NZ_JBEZWL010000065.1 coordinate 25,722, forward strand.
GCGCCTCGTGCACAGGTGGGGGCGGGCGATCCCGACCCCACCTGTGGGGCGTGTCAGCCGGCGACGCGCGCCGTGTGGTCCCCGGCCGCCTCCACGGCCGCCACGAGTGCCGCGGTGTCGATGTCGGCGCCGTCCTCCAGGCGGACGACGCTGTGTCCGGCTCGTACGTCGGTGCCGGCCGAGCGGACGCCGGGAAGGTCTTCCGGCTCGGCGTCGATGAGCGGGCCGCAGCTGGTGCAGTGCATTCCGTCGATGAGGAGCACCACCTGTTCGCCGGTCACCTGGGCGGGGACACCGACACGGTGGGCGCGGTGACCGGCGCCCGGTACGGGGAGCAGGCCCTCCCAGGCCACTGGACGGCCGGGCTGCACGTCCCGCTGCCGGGGTTCGGGGACCGTGTCCTGGACGCGGAGGACCTGCGCGGCCTGGCCGTGCGACTCGCCGCGGCGGGCACGCGCCGGCCCTCGGGGGCATGACCCGGATATCCCAGCCCCCGCGCCCCGTGGCGAGGCGGATCCTCATCAGAGGTCGAGGAGCCGCCACGCGGTGAGCGCGATCCTGGCTCGTGTCAGTCCCATGGGTTCGGTGAGTTCGATGTCCAGGGTCTTCGCGATCTGTTCGAGGCGGCGGGCGATGCTGCTGTGGTGCAGGTGGAGCAGGTCGGCGGCCCGGCGGAGGGAGCCGGTGGCGCAGTAGGTGTCCAGCGTCTCCAGGTCTTCCGGGTTGCCGGCGATGCGGGCGATGGCGGCCACGTCGTCGTTCTCCCTCGCGGTCTCCTGGGGCACCTCGGCCAGGAGCGCCAGCGCGCCCAAGTCGGCGTGGCGGATGACGGGTTCGCGCGGGGTCGTGAAGCGAAGGGCGGTGCGCGCCTCCCGCCAGGACCGGTCGGGGCTGTCGGCTGCGCCGATGCCCGCGCGTACGCCTGCCGGGAACCGCGCCGGGTCCACGAAGGTGGCCAGGATGACGCCGACGTCGGCGAGCGGTGCCGCCTTCACCTGGCGGCCCGGGCAGATCAGGCCGCCGATCCGGTCGAGCGGCAGCTGCGAGCGTACGGCGACGACGTGGAGGGGCAGTTCGGCGGCGAATCCCAGGAGCCGCAGGGCCCGGGCTCTGGCCGCGTCGTCGCCGTCTGAGCTGATCGCCAGTTCGACGAGGGCGGGGTCGGCCATGGTGGTGCGGGCCGGGCCGTACCGCTCGGCGACGGCCGCGGCGGCGATGGCGAGCCTGTCGAGGAGCACTTCGTCGAGCGGATTCGGCGGGCCGGGGCGTTCCAGCCACACCCTGCCGATCTCCTCCTCGTCGAGCGTGATCGGCGCTGTGGTGGACGCGGGTGCCGGCGGGGCGGACGCCGGCCTGCCGTCGGGCGAGACGCGGGTCGCCCGCCCCGTGCCGTGGAGCCGTATCCCGGCCACGCACTCGGCCAGGCCCGCCGAGGCCCGGGCGAGCGCCGGGAGATCCACCCGTCGGCGCATCAGCGTGTCGTAGAACGCGACGATGCGCATCGCCCCGTCGACGTACGGATCCAGTCCCGACAGCCGAACGGCCAGTGCCTCCATGGCAGAAGGATAGAAGGAGGGGGGTGCGCCGATCGGTGCGTGATCGGGGCGGGATGCGCGACGGATGGCGGGTGCCCCCCTGGGTGACGACCGTGAGGATGGTCGTCATGGATCCCGAACTCGAAGCATTCATCCCGTTTCTCCCGCGCCTCGACATGAACGACCCGGTCACCGCACGCAAGGACTTCGCCGAACGTGCGGCTGCGGCGTCGGCGCCGGACACCTCGGACATGGAGGTCGAGGACCGCACGGTGTCCGCCGATCCGGACGTGGCGGTCCGGGTCTACCGCCCGCACCGGGCACAGGGCGCCGTCGTCTGGCTGCACGGCGGCGGCGGAGTCTTCGGCGACCTGGACACCGAGCATCCGTGGGCCGCCCGGGTCGCGTCCCTTTCCGGGGCGGTGGTGATCTCGGTGGGCTACCGCTTGGCGCCCGAGGACCCGTTCCCGGCAGCCTTCGACGACGCCTACGCCGCACTGACCTGGACGGCCGAGCACGCGGACGAACTCGGCATCGACCCGGCGCGGATCGCGGTCGGGGGTCACAGCGCCGGAGCGAACCTCGCGGCCGCGGTGGCGTTGCGGGCGCGTGACGAGCAGGGACCGGCGATCCGCTTCCAACTGCTCAACCAGCCGGGGCTGGACGACCGGCAGGAGACTTGGTCGGCGCGGAACTTCACCGACACGCCCTGGTTCGACCGCGACAAGCTCGCCGCGGCGTGGCGGCACTACCTGGGCTCCCGGCCCGCCACACCGTACGCCGCCCCCGCGCGGGCCGCCGATCTGTCCGGGCTGCCACCGGCCTACATCGCCACCGCGGAGTTCTGTCCGAACCGCGACGAGGGCATCGCCTACGCGCTGCGACTGATGCAGGCGGGCGTGTCGGTCGAGCTCCACCAGTGGCCCGGCACCTTCCACGGATCGCAGGCGCTTCTGTTCGCCGAGGTCTCGCAGCGCCAGAACGCCGAACTCGGCGCCGCTCTGCGCCGCGCCCTGGCCCATTGATCCGTACACGTCGAAAGGCGCGGGGAGCGTCCCCGTCGCCTGCACTCATTGATCACGAAAGGACGGCTGTCTTGAATATCCGACTGGCGATGTGTGGAAGTGTGGCCGCGCTGAGCGTCTGCGCGGGCACGGTGGCGGCAGCTCCCGCACCCGATGAGGCACATTCCGTGGCGGCCGACGGCACGAGCCCGTCGTCCCCCTTCCGTCCCGCGGAGCTGAAGTCCGCCCTGGACGGTGTCCACCGCGCGGGGATACCGGGGGTGTACGCCGAGGTACGCGAGGGCGGCCGGACATGGCGCGGCGCTTCCGGGGTCGCCGATGTCACGACCGGCCGTCCCGTCACGCCCGACATGCGGCAGCGCGTCGGGAGCATCACCAAGACCTTCACCGCCGCTGCGGTCATGCAGCAGGTCGAGCAGGGCCGGATCCGGCTCGATGCGCCGATCGGTGACTACCTGCCGCAGCTGGTGCCGGGAGAGCGCGGCCGGAAGATCACGGTGCGGATGCTGCTCAACAACACCAGCGGCATCCCCGATTACATCCGATACGCGTTCCCGTCCCTCCAGACCGGCTCGCCCGAGAGCCTGGACGACAACCGGTTCAGGCAGTTCCGCCCGGCCGAGCTGATCGAGCTGGGGCTCAACGCGCCTCCCACCGGCGAGCCCGGAGGCCCCACAGGGGTGTACTCCAATACCAATTACCTGCTCCTCGGCCAGCTCCTGGAGCACGTGACCGGTATCCCGGCCGAGGAGTACATCACCCGGAACGTCATCGAGCGCGCCGGCCTCCGGCACACCGGGTTCCCGACCGGGACGCGGATCCAGGGGCCGCACTCACGGATGTACGAGGCCCTGTGGGGCCTGCTCGACCCGCCGCGCGACTACAGCGTCTACAACATGTCCTGGACGGGGACGGGGGCCGCCCTGGTGTCGACCACGGACGATCTCAACCGCTTCTACGGCAAGCTGCTCGACGGTAAGATCGTCAACCGGTCGTCGCTGGAGGAGATGCAGCGCACGGTCCCGGTCATCGCCCTGGACGGATCGACGATCCAGTACGGCCTCGGTCTGCATAAGGTCGACATCCCGGATTGCGGCACCTTCTGGGGTCACGACGGCACCGTCTGGGGGGCCGGGACGATCTCCCTGACCCGGGCCGACGGCAAACGCCAGATGTCGGTCGCGGTCAACCTCCAGAGGTGGAACACGCCGGACTCCTCGGGGAAGCCGCAGCACCACCCCATCGACGACGCGCTGAAGACGCTGTACGGGCAGGCGATGTGCGGCGACGGTCAGGCCGCGCGGCCGTAACCGTCCGAGGCCAGGGGGCGTCCCGTTCGGCGACTGTGTGGGGAGGTAGAAGTCCGTCACGGTGAGGACGACGGTCTGTCTTCCGGAGGCGTCGATCCGTACGGGGGCGGCCTCGCCCGTCGTCATTCCGTCGCTGCCGTTGCCGCTGCCCTCGCCGCCTTCCACGAGGAACGGGGCCGGTGGCGGTGCTCTGCTGCTTGCCCGGGGCGTCGAAGGAGACCCAGCCCCCGGCCTACGCGGGCGAGGGCAGACACGTACTCGTCAAGACTGGGCTCGGCCTCGTTCTGCACAGCGAGTTCGAGCAGCCGAGCGCGGGTGCAGCCGGCCTTCAGCAGCGCGTTGACGTCGATGGCGTCCCGGGCTTCGGCGCGGCCGAAAAGAGCCCCGGTCTTGGCCGCGGCGAGGTCGTCGAGGTGGAGGACCGGGCCGAGGTCCGGGATCTCCGACATCCAGGCGTGGCTCACCGGTCCGGCCGTCGGCTGCCGTGGGTCCCGTCTGCTGCCCGTCGTGGCGAACGGCTCCCCCGTCATCGGCCAGTACCGCCTCCGTCCGGACGGAACCGGCTACGAGCCCTGGGCGCTGCAGGTCGTCGAGTTCTCCGGCGACCGCATCGTCGGCATCACCGCCTTCCGCGACACCGCATACCTCTTCCCTCTCTTCAACCTGCCGGACCGCCTGGGCGAGGACGCCGGCCTCGGCGTTCCGGCCTGATCACTTGCCGCCGTCCTCGGCGAGGGCGTGAACGACGAGGTCGTTGGCGCGCCGTTCGGTCCGGGTGGCGGCCAAACGGGCCGTGACCGCCGCCAGCCACAGAAGGCCGAGACCGGCGCCGGCGGTGAAAGCCAGTACGGAGGCGGCCGAGGCCGTGAACCCCGCGAGGACGACCACCGGCATGACGCGGGAAGCCAGGGCCCAGCCCCGCAGGCCCCGGACGGCGAGCGGACGGGCCAGGACGACGAACGCGGCGCACAGGGAGAGGTAACCGACCATGCCGCCGAACATGTGGACGGCGCCGTGCCCGCTCATCACGGTCGCCTCGGGCGCGCCGGCGGGGAAGCCCGCGCCGGCGTCGGCGGGGAAGATCGCGGCGGCCCAGAAGGAGACGGCGAAGATGCCGACCAGGACCGGGCCCGAGGTCTCACCCGGTGCGCCGCGCAGCACGCGCCGCAGTCCCGTCGCGGGAGGCTCCGTTGCTCTTGGTCCGCGCCACCGGCCACTCCCGGCCCTGCCACGCGGCAGGCGCTGAGCAGCCAACACTCTTGACAGCCCAGTTAGTTAGGCTCCATATTATCTACATGGACGCACAGAAGGCCCCGGCCGAGGAGGCCCCGACGCTGGATCAGGCCAGGCGCCAGATCCGGCGCTACGGCCTCGAGTCCGACCCGCAGGCCGTACTGGTCGCGGTGCGCCTGATGGCCGCGGGGGCCCGGCTCGGCCAGGCGAGCGAGGTTCATTTCTCCCGGTTCGGGCTGTCCACCGGCCGCTACCGCCTTCTCGCGGACCTGGAGGACAGCGAGGGCGAGAAGTCGCCCTCGCTCCTGGCCGCCAGCCTCGGCGTCTCCCGCGCGACGGTCAGCGGGCTCATCGACTCCCTGGAGAAGGACGGACTGGTTCTTCGGCGTCCGTCCGCGCAGGACGGACGCGCCTCGGTGGTCGTCCTCACCGCTCGCGGCGCACGGAAGCTGCGTGACCTGGCCCCCGACCACTTCCGCCGCCTTCAGGCCATGGTGGCCGACCTGAGCGTCGAGGAGCGGACCGTCTTCCTCGACCTGCTCTCCCGGGTCACTCGGGGCATCGGCGTGCTGACCGACCAGTAGTCACCGCCAACACGCCGCCCAAAGCCCCCGCGGATTCAAGGAGTTCACAGGATACGCAGGTTCGCACGCCCATGTAGTTAGGCACCTAATTATCAGCGATCCAAGCAACAGACAAGCGAGAGGCCATCGTGGGCAGACGAAGAAGCATCCCCTCCGCCGAGGAACGCACCCCGCCGCGCTTCACCCTGTGGCGCGAAGTGCTGGTGGCCTACGCCGCTCCCGCTCTGACCGCCGGCGCCGGGGGACTCGTCTCGGGGCAGCAGGACCTGACCGTCGCCGCGCTCACCTCCATCGCGGGCACCTCGGCGCTCGTGGCCGCCCTCACCGGCGCCCGACTCCAGCATTCCGGCATCCGTCCCCGCTGGGCCGCCTCCCTGCCGAAGGCCGTACTGGCGGCAGGGGCAGGGCTGGTGGCGGCAGCCGTCGCGGCAGGGGCCGCGCACCTCGCCCTCAAGGGCCTGGCCGTATGGCCGGCGCCGTTCCTGTCCGGCACGCCGTGGCCCGGCCGCCTCCCACTGGACCTGCCGCTGTCCGCGGCACTCGCCGCCACCATCACCACCTGGCGCTGGCGCGGGGCCACCCGCGTCACCCGCGTCACCCACTGAACTCCTTCACCGCATCCGCCACATCGGTGGGCCCCTGCGCGATACGCACGCGGGCCCCAAAGGAAGGACACGGAATGATCGTCGTCATGGGCGCCACCGGAGCGACCGGAAGCGCCCTCCTGCACCGTCTGACCGAACTCGGAATACGCACGCGGGCACTGAGCCGCAACCCCGGTCGGCTCCGCACCCGACTCGACAGCACCACCCTCTCGCGGACCGAAGTCCTGGCCGCTGACGCCGCCGACCCCGCGTCCCTGCGGGCCGCGTTCACCGGCGCGACCCAGCTCTTCCTCACCATGGCCAACGGCCCCGCCCAGGTCGCCCTGGAGACCGACGTGATCGCGGCAGCCGTCGAGAGCGGCATCGGGCACATCGTCAAACTCTCCGCCCCCGGCGCCGGCCCCGACTCTCCCGTGGCCATCGCCCGCGGACACCACACCATCGAGGTGGCCCTCCGGAGCTCGGGTCCCACCTGCACCGTCCTGCGCCCTTACGCGTTCATGCAGAAACTGCTCCTCCTCGCACCCGGGGTCGCTGCGGGCGGCATCATCCACGGCGCCATGGCGGACGCGGCCTGCAACTACATCGACTGCCGCGACATCGCCGACGTGGCGGCGGCCGCGCTGACCCGCCCCGAGATCGCCGGGCACACCTACACCCTCACCGGCGACCGGACCTACAGCCACCCCCAGCTCGCCGACCTGCTCGGCAGCCTGCTGGAACGCGACGTCCAGTACGTCGACCTGCCGGGCACGGACCTGCACCGCCACCTCACCGGCACAGCCCGCATGCCCGGCTGGCTGGCCTCCCACATCGTCGAGATCCAGCACATGGCCACCACCCACCTCGAAGAGCCCGACGACACCGTCACCCGCATACTCGGTCGGCCGCCCCGGACCCTCGAAACCTTCCTCCACGAGCACCTCGACCTCTTCCGAGGAGCACCGAGACCCCGGATCTGATCACCATGAACGGCGAGCGAGTGCTCGGGATACCGCCACGCCGGGACCCTGGACGGAGCCCGAGTTGCCTTTCGAGCCGCCGGAGCCATAGCTGATCGTTCTAGTTGCGAGATGTACGAAGTCTTGGACTTGTGGCGGGGCTCCCGAAAGCCTTGAGGCCATGGGGGACACGACACACCGGAGACCAGCGGCGGACATCAAAGCCGCGATCGCGCCTCGCCCTGAGGCCGATTGCGGGAGCGGTTCCCGCCATCCGCTCTTCAACGTAGGCCCGGGTCAGGACGGCCACGGGCCCGGCTCGGGAGCCCGGTTGGGTTACCGGAGGTGCGCCCCGGCCGTAGCCGGGGTGGACTTCCAGCAGAGAGCGCGGGCCTGCGATCCGTGCAGAGTCCCGCCTACACGATGGGGCCGGGCCGCCGCCATGCTCCGCACCACCGCCGCACCACCCAGGCAGCCCAGGCGACCCAGGCAGCCGAACCCCCGGCCGGGGGGTGACGGCTGCGGCTGCCGGGTGCGGGAGGCGGCCTCGGCCGGTGCCGTCGGCGCCGGCCCGCGCGGCGTCGCGGTGGGCCCCCGCCGGTCAGGCGAACCGATATTGGTGACGTTGTGCCACGTGCCGGCGGGTACGAAGATCGCCCAGCCGTCCTCGACCTCCCGGTCGTAGTCGAGCCGGTCCTTCGTGCTGCCCATCTGGACGCGGCCCCGGCCTGCGTCGAGCCGGAGGAACTGGTCGGTCTCCGGGTGCGCCTCCAGGCCGATGTCCTCACCCACCGGGATCGACATCAGGGTCAGCTGAAGGTACTTCCCTGACCAGGCGACCGCGCGGTAGTCCGTGTTCTCGAGCGTCGCCTCCTCGAGGTCGAAGCTGTGCGGTTCCGGCCCGATGTCCTTGATGGTCATACTCTCTCCCGGTCGACGAAGGCTGCACGCGGTACACGATCTCGGTCTTGTGCCCGCCCACGTCGACATTCTCAGAGCCATGGGCTCTTGTGGCCGCAAGCACGCGAGCCGCTACCGCACGAACGGCCGCGATCCGTTGCCGCATTCCGCCGTGCGTCCGGTCGCGCAGCCGAACGTCACGACCGGCAGGAAGCCGGCGAACAGAACGATGGCGGACCCCTCAGGCCGGGCGAGGCGACGACGGCCGGGGGCGATAGGCCATCACTCATTTAGTCCCTTTTCTCCGGTTTATTTGCTATTGCTGTGAAATATGCGCAAGTCATGGTGGATGACGATGCATCATCACCTCCGGCGGGGAGTCGCCTCCTCCTCGCCCAGGGCGAGCCCGGCGGCGCCGGAGCAGGCAGGAACGTGCAGCCCTGAGCAGTCATCGTCGCGGGCGCTCGGGATCCTCCTTCCGGAGGACCAGGCATCGAAGCAACAAGAAAGGTCCTGCTATGGCGTTGGACGTCATCCGGTCGGCTCCGCCCGACACAAGCCCTTATCGCAGTCTGCTCAGACAGGGAGCCTTTGCCCTGCTCCCCGCAGCGCTCCTGGCATCGGCCGCCCTGGTCCCGAACGTCGCTTACGCCGCGGAATCCACCGTGGGACTGGGGACCGCCACCAGTTACGCGGTCCTGGCCGGTTCGACGATCACCAACACGAACCCCACCGTCATCAATGGCGACCTGGGGCTTTACCCGGGCACATCGGTGACCGGCTTCCCCCCCGGCATCATCAACGGAGTCAAACGCGTATTCCCCAACGCCGCCGCCGGTCAGGCGAAGTCCGACCTCGTCGTCGCATACGACGACGCGGCAGGCCGGGGGCCCGGAACCGTGCTCGCTTCGGCCGAGATCGGCGGACTGACCCTGGCGCCCGGCGTCTATACGGCCCCGTCGTTCGTGCAGCTCACCGGGACGGTCACACTCGACGGTAAGAACGACCCCGCCTCCGTCTTCATCTTCCGGATCCCCTCGACCCTGACCACGGCTCCGGCGAGTGTCGTCAGCTTCATCAACGGAGCAAGCGCCTGCAACGTGTTCTGGCAGGTGGGCAGTTCCGCCACCATCGACACGACCACCCAGTTCAAGGGCAACATCCTGGCCCTGGAATCCATCACGCTGAACAACAGCGCCGTGATCGAAGGCCGTGCCCTGGCGCGTAATGGCGCGGTCACGATGGACAACAACACCATTACGAGGCCGGACTGCGCCGTTGGCCCACCCGGACCTCCCGGCCCCACCGGCGCGACCGGCGCGACCGGCCCGACCGGCGCCGCCGGCCCGACCGGCGCCGCCGGCCCGACCGGCGCCACCGGCTCTCCCGGACCTACCGGCTCCCCGGGACCCACGGGCAGCGCCGGCCCCACGGGTAGCCCCGGTGCCACCGGCTCCGCGGGACCCACCGGCGCTCCCGGACCTACCGGCTCCCCGGGACCCACGGGCAGCGCCGGCCCCACGGGCAGCGCCGGCCCCACGGGTAGCCCCGGTGCCACCGGCTCCCCGGGACCCACCGGCTCCCCCGGACCCACCGGCTCTCGCGGCCCCACGGGTAGCCCCGGTGTCACCGGCTCCCCCGGACCGACCGGCAGCCCCGGACCCACGGGCAGCCCCGGACCCAAGGGAAGCCCCGGTGCCCCCGGCCCCACCGGTCCTGCAGGACCTGCAGGACCTGTCGGACCGACCGGGCCTGCAGGACCCAAGGGGCCTCGCGGTGACAAGGGCGAGAAGGGCCACCACGACCACGGCCACGACCACGACGGCGGCCACGACGGCGGCCACGACCAGGACGGCGACCACGACCACGACGGCAACCACGACCACGACAAGGGCGAGGACGGTCAGGACGGCCGCGACGAGGGCAAACCACCGTGGGCCGACGTCATGCCAAACCACCCAGACGGTGGTCCCGGCCAGGCGGCCAAAAACGTCAACTTCGCCCCCGTGAGCGCCGCCACCGGCCAGCAGCCGACGGCGGCCGGCTCAACCGGCGGGACCGGCATCATGGCCGCCTCTGCGGCAGTGCTGGCATTCGTCGGAGGCACGCTCCTCTTCGCCAGGAAGAGAATCCGGCGGGGTACGACAACTCGACAGGGCTAGCCCCGCCGCGGACGTGGCGTCCTCACGCCCCTGACCCTTCGGTCCCGGCCACTCGGGGGACCGGCGCGTGTTCCACCCTCCCGTCACCGACGGCAGGGTACGCATCGGCGGCAGGGGCTGAAGCCCGATCCAGCACGTAGGACGTCCCGTTCGCCGTTCGGCCGCCGGGCTCCTGGACACCTCGTCCAGGAGCCCGGCGCGCTCGCGAGTGATCAGCTCCGCGTACGGCACTCGCGTCATCGACGTCACCCTCGTCGTCATCGCGTGCTCACGCAACGAGCGTCCGGCTTCACCGGCACACTGGCCGACGGCATCATCGTTCCGGTCGGCGAAGAGCGGGAGGTTCCGGGCCGTCGTACGCCTTGACGGCTTCGTCGATGAGACGCCGGGTACTGTCCGGGCTCAGTGCCTGGGCCTGCAAGTGCGCATACATCTTCCTGTAGAGCAGCACGTCGGAAGGTTTCTCCAGATACAGGTCGCTGGTGAACCGTTCCAGATACACCACGCTCACATCGGTGGCGTCGGAGAACTCGAGCAGCGAGAACTGCCCCAAGACGCCCGGGTGCGCTCCTACATCGTGGGGGAGGACCTGCACGGTGATGTGCGGCTGGCCACCGAGACGGTTCAGGTGGTCCAGCTGCTCGCGCATGACCTCACGGCTGCCTACGACGCGCCGTAGTGCGGATTCGTCCAGTACGGCCCATAAGCGCAGCGGGTCGCGGGGGGCACCAAGCCGGTCCTGGCGCCGCAGTCGCACCTGGAGGCGTGCGGCGGCCTGTTCGGCCGTGGCATGAGGGATCGTTCCTGCGATGACCGCCCGGGCATAGTCGGGGGTCTGCAGCAGGCCGGGGATCACCAGCGGCTCGTAGAGCCGGATCGCGGCCGCCTCGGCCTCCAGGCCGATGCAGGGGCCGTAGGGGATGTCGCCGTAGGCGTTCCACCAACCCTGCTGACCCGATTCCCGGGCCAGCCGCAGCAGTCGGTCCACACTCCGCTGGTCCTGGACTCCGTACAGGCGGCAGAGATCGCGCACATCGCGCGGCTTGACGAGGCGGCGACCGTTCTCCAGCAGGCTGATCTTGGGCTGGGAGATCAGCAGGTGCTCCGCCACCTGCTGTGTCGTCATACCGCTGCTCTCCCGGAGCCTGCGGAGCTCCGACCCCAGGCGGCGCCTGCTGACGGTGGGATTGGCAGTGACGCCCACGGGACGCTTACCTCCGCTCGAAAAACATGCACAGTCGAGCAGATTGACACGGTCGGATCGAGAGAATCCGCTTTGACGGCGTGTCGTGCACGGTGAGGGCGAGGGCCACGCCGCCCGTCTCCGGGATGACCACGGTTCCCTGCAGGAGCACCGCCCCGGAACCGCCGTGTGATGCCGGCGTCGACGTCGACCGGGCCTCGCTTCGCCGTCGACGTGATGCAGACCGTCGCTGTGCGTGTCAGCGTGATCAGAGAGGGATGTCCGTACCCCGTAGAGAGAGGAGACGCCGTCATGGACGGTAGGCAGGACAAGCGTCAGGAGCCGGGCAAGGGCAGCGAGGCGCAGGAACACCGTCGCCCCGGGGACCCCGCGCAGCCCCAGCCGGGCAGGCAGTCCCGCGAGAGGGGACAGAAGCCCGGCCGGAAGGAGACCTCGCGCCGCAGCGAGAACGACCTGCTGCGCGAAGAGGACCTGCACGACGAAGGGCTCTGACCAGAGCACCGCTCGCCCGCAGCCCGCTCGCCCGGAGCCCGCCGGCTCCGCCGCCCGTGGGAAATCACCTGGTCACGACGGTCAGGGTCCGTCGAACAGGAGTACTGTTAAAGCACTGGGAGCACTTCGCACACCGGCTTTCACGCGGGTGTCGTTTCCGGCGATCGCCTCAAGACCGGGCTGCCGACGAGCAGCCCGGGGGCAGGTCCGCATCATGACCACCACCCTCGACCGGACCGCGTCCCGCGACCTCGCCGCAGAGCTCCCGGCCCGCTTGTCCCTCACCCCGAAGACCACGCTCGCCGGCCGGCTGGACGGGGCCTGGTGGCCCCGCTCCCGCGACCTCGAGGCCGAGCTCCCCCCGCTCGCCGCCGCCCTGGAGGAACCCTGGGGACGCGTCACCCGCGTCACCGTCAACCCCACCCGCTGGCCCGTCGTCCCGCACAAGGTCACATGGGACGGGCGCACGCTGCACGTGGGCTGGTTCACCGAACAGGACCCCGACAAGCTGATCCTGCTCTCCTACACCGTCGGCCGCTGGGACCTCCTGGTGATCCCGCCCGAAACCGAGCCCGCCGCCGCGGCCCGGCTGATGGCCGCCGCCGCGATCCCGGGCAGCGTCTTCACCGCCGGTGTCCTCATGGCCAACGAGACCGTCATCGGGCGCGGCTTCCGCGACGCCCGCCGCCCGGAGGCCCTCTGGGAGAGCGAAGGCGGGGCCTGCATGTCCCCCTTCGGGAACCGGATGTCCGGAAACGGCTGGAGGTGAGCTTCGTGGAGACCCTCGTCCTCGTCGGGGTGATCATCCTCGCGATTGCCGTCGGAGCGCGCTGGATCCATCTGCTGAACGCCCAGCACGACGCGCGGATCGCGGTCTACCACTTCAGCGACCCCCTGCCGAGGCCTCCCGGCCTGCCGGACGACACCGGACGGGGAACAGATCTTCCTCCGGCCGGGGGCAGCGGCCGGGGTGCCCCGGCACCCCGACCCGTCGACCGCGGTACCCACTCCGACGAGACCTGAGAAGCCGGACACGCGAAAGGACGCGGTCATGGCCACGTTGCGCGAACGCAAGACCTACCGCGATCAGGTGCTCCAGGTCCTGTACGGAGCCGTCGAAGGCAACCGCCTCCTCGGCATCACCGGAGCACAGCTGCGGCGCGGCCTGCACGTGCCGGAACAGGACCTGGCCGCCGCCTGCACCTACCTGGTGGGCGAAGGGCTGGTCACCGTCGACTGGGATCCCGGCAACACCCCCGCGATGGTCACCCTCACCCACGAGGGGATCCGGCACATGGAGGCCGAGGAGGAAGGGACGGACCCGGGCCCGGCCGGGCCGGTTCGTTGCGGACGTTTCACCTGAGCGGGCGGTGGCGGGCGGAGTGGCGGGTGCGCAGGGCCATGTAGTGGACGGCTGCCACGAGTACCACGATGCCGATGAACAGCAGGAAGAGCAGTCCGTGCACGGTGGCACCGATGATGCCCACTCGTGACGATCGTGCGGCGGGAGTCAGACCTTCTCGGCCGTCACGCGCGGGTGTCCGGTGGTGAGCATGGTGATGTCCTCGATGCCGGACGTCAGGATCGTGACTCGACCCGGCTGGGCGAGGGCGGTGGCGCAGAGCACGGCGTCGATGGCGTACTTGTGGCCGTGGAGGCCGGCTGTGCGCAACAAGGCTGCGGCGGACTGGGCGAGGGCCTGGGTGACCGGCTCGACCCGCAGTCGCGAGAGCGTCCATTTCAGAGCGGCGTCGTTGATCCTGGGGTGGATCACCTCGACGAGGACTGCGGCCGAGGTGATCACCGGAAGGTCGGCGTCGCGGGCGGCGGCGAGCCACTCGTGAACCTCCCGGTCGCGCTGCACGACCTTGGCCAGGCCCTCGCTGTCCAGGATGAGGGCACCGCTCACTCGGCGGCCCCAGCCTCGGAGGCAGCGCCGCCGGTGAGCTTGGCCCGCTTGGCAGCCACGGCCTCAGCATCGGCCGGACCGTTGGCCCCGTCGAAGTCGGCGATCAGCTCGTCCAGGTTGTCGCGCTCGATCTGCCGTTGTGCCGCCCTCTCCAGGTACGCGGACACGCCCCGCTTGCCGACCCGCTCGCGGATCGCTTGCAGGGTGCCGGCGGTCAGGGAGACGGAGATGCCGCTGCTGGGGCCGTCGCCGGGAGGAAAGCTGGTGTCGTCGTCAACCATGACAGCAGTATGGCATTTCGAATGCTATACGGCGAGCTCCTTGTCGATGGCGGCCCTCGGGGGTTTCCCGAGCAGGGTGGTGTTCGTCGAGAGGTTGCGCCTAACTGATCATTTCAGAATGAGGTTCGTAGGCGGCGAAGGCATATGAGGCTGCAGGCCAGTTCGAGCAGGCCCTGATGGAGATCTGCGCGCCGTTCGTAGCGGATGCGGAGCCGTTTGAACTGGTGCAGCCAGGCGAAGGCGCGCTCGACCACCCAGCGCACCTTGCCCAGTCCGGAGCCGTGGTCGACGCCGCGTCGGGCGATCACGGGTTTGATGCCGCGCTTCCACAGCAGGCG